>JBMNSJ010000003.1:0-65176 GCA_050945135.1 Raoultibacter sp. | reverse complement strand
GCAGGTTCATGATGATCTGCTCTGTGGTGTAGCGTGTCTTTTTCATTGTCTGGTCCTTTCCCTTCAGTGTCGAATTCTATCTATTTCCTAACACTGGGGTTGGATCAGATTCAGGGGGTCATGCCAAGAAGGGCAATCTTCAAATTGTAGCCTGCATGAATCATTAAGCTTGTTCGGCGTAGCTAAGGCGGACATACCGCAACCCAACGTGCGTGAGGTTTGACATAAGAGCCTCACGCATCTTCTTTTCAGCAGAACTTTCATTTTAAAAAATCATACGACGTACTTGCTTCAGTGACTTAGTCACTGAATACTCTTCTCGCGAAACCTATACTAGCGAAGTAATAATTGATGGGAATGCTTGTGTTGCTGAGATGCGCGGCACTATACGGAGTCCCCATTTGCCAATCTGTAGCAGATGGACCGAAAGTGAGGTTAAGAATCATGTTTGGATTTTTGAAGAGTCAGAACATCAACAAGGGTGTTGAAGAGTTTAGAGCCACTAACGGTGCTGCTTTGATAGACGTTCGTTCGAAGCAGGAATATCGTAGCGGTCATATTCCGGGTAGCATCAATATCGAAGGAGCTACAATCCAGAATGCCTCAAAGCGTATACTTGACAAGAAAACCCCGCTATTCGTGTATTGCTTGAGCGGTGGCAGAAGTAGTAGCGCCGTGCGAGCACTCGAGAGCATGGGTTTCACCTCAGTAAAGAATATCGGTGGCATTAATTCTTATACGGGACCGATTGCGAAAGGAAACTGATATGAAAGTAATTATCGTTGGGGGAGTGGCAGGAGGCGCAAGCGCAGCTGCTAGACTTCGCAGACTTGATGAGCAGGCAGAGATTACCATATATGAGCGGAGTGGGTATATCTCTTATGCCAACTGCGGATTACCTTATTATCTTGGCGAGGTCATAAAGGACAAGAAAGATCTTACCCTGCAAACACCCGAGAGTTTTTTGAGGCGCTTTAATATCACGGCAAAAGTGAACCACGAGGTCCTCGATATCGACCCCAATGCTAAAACTGTTACAGTTCGAAATGGCGAAACCGGTGAGGAATTCCAAGACTCTTACGACAAGTTGATTCTCTCTCCTGGCGCAAAAGCTGCGAAATCGAATATTCCGGGAATTGACGCCGAAAAGGTATTTACGTTGCGTACGGTGGAAGACACGTTTCGTATTTACGACTACATCAAAGAGTCTTGCGCAAAATCTGTTGTTATCGCAGGTGGAGGTTTTATCGGCTTAGAAGCAGCGGAAAATCTTAAGGAGCTTGGTCTTGCGGTTACCATCGTGCAATCTCGCTCTCAGATGTTTCCGGCACTTGATCAAGACATGGCTACGCAGATACATGCATTGCTCCGTGAGCAAGGCATTAACCTTGTATTTGACAATAAGGTTGTTGCCATCGAAGAAAACGAAGAAGGTTTAGACTGCGTTCTTTCGCAAGATGAAAGAGTTAGTGCGGATATGGTTCTTTTTGCGATAGGTGTTGTGCCTGACACCGAGCTTGCTCAAAAAGCAGGACTGGCAATGGGGACTAAAGGCAGTATTGCTGTGAATAGCAGGATGGAAAGTTCCGTACCTGATATATATGCCGTTGGTGATGCGGTTGAAGTAAGTCACTTTGTAACAGGAGACAAGGCGGTAATCTCGCTTGCTGGCCCGGCAAACAAACAAGGAAGAATCGCAGCAGATAATATAGCTGGCGGCAATAGTCGCTATCAGGGAACGCAGGGGTCTTTGGTAATCAAGCTGTTTGATATGACGGCTGCCGCAACGGGCTTAAACGAAAAACAAGCGCAGGCAGCTGGGATAGAGTATGAAAAAGTCATTTTATCGCCGCCGTCTCACGCCTCGTATTATCCTGGAAGCACGGCAATGACAATGAAAGTGCTGTTTGAGCGGAGGAAGAATAAGATCCTTGGAGCGCAAATTGTTGGTAAAGACGGTGTTGATAAGCGAATCGATGTCATCGCTACCGCTATTCGTGCAGGCATGAAAGCGACTGACCTTGCCGAGCTTGAACTCGCCTATGCACCTCCCTATGCATCGGCCAAAGACCCAGTGAACATGGCTGGGTTCATAATCGAGAATATTGTCACAGGAAAAGTCAGGCAGTTTCATCATGAAGATATTGAGGCATTACTAAGTAAGCAAGATGTAACCCTGCTTGATACCCGTACGCAGAAGGAATATGAGGCTGGTCATATAGAGGGTTTCGTAAATATTCCTGTAGATGAGCTGCGTAATCGCATAGATGAGCTTCCTCAGGGAAAGCCCGTGTATGTGATGTGTCAGAGTGGTGCACGAAGCTATATTGCGAGCCGCATACTGTCGGAGCGAGGCTTTGAGAGCTATAACTTTGCTGGAGGATATCGCTACTATTCCATGCTTGAACAGGAGCGCCTCATTAATGCTGCAAGCTATGATTGCGGTATGGACAAGTAGTCAAAGCTTGCGTCTTGTTGCTTAGTGCCTGTATCGCTCGCATAGCATCTCGGACAAAAAAAGAGGTTATACTGAGGTTCATATTTTTTGAGCGAGAAGCAGGGAAGTGAAGAAGTGGAAGAAAAAGAACCATCAAGCTTTGATTTGCTGATAGAAAGTCATCTTAACCTGGACAGACTTGGACCAGGAAGTACGGAGATGACAATAAAAGCATTGAGCTTTATCCCTGCGCTAGGCGTTGATTCTCGGGTGGCAGATATCGGTTGTGGAACAGGAAGCCAGACAATCGTGCTTGCGCAAAACTGTGAGGCAAGCATTACGGGCGTGGATATGATCCCTGCCTTCATAGATGTTTTTAATTCAAGAGTGAATCAAGCAAATCTTTCCGGAAGGATTAACGGCCTCGTGGGCGACGCCATGGACCTCCCCTTCGAAAAAGAAACGCTAGACCTTATGTGGTCAGAGGGAATGATTGACAGTTTAGGCTTTGAAAAAACGCTTGCTAACTGGAATGCATTCCTTAAACCGGGAGGCTATGTTGCGGTAACCAGCCCTTCATGGCTTACGCACAAACGACCCGAAGACATCGAAAAGCTTTGGATTGATGCGGGTAGTGGGCTGTATTCAGTTGAGAGTAATATTGAAGCTATGCAGAAATCGGGATACAGCTTCGTTGTTGCGTTCACGTTGCCGGAATCGTGCTGGATGGATAATTATTTCATTCCACGAATGGTATCAGAAAATGAGCTGCTTAATACATACCCACATAATGACCTGGTGAAAGACTACGTCGAGAGCATGAAATACGAAGTTGACTTGTATGTGAAGCACAAAAGGGATTACGGCTACGTTTTTTATATCGGGAAAAAGTTGTAGCTTTCCTAAAATTGTGTTTCACCAGATAGTTTTGCGGTTATGCGAATTTAGCTAACGCGACACGAATCTAAGAATGCAATTAAATCGATGTCTTCTACCTAAATTTACATTCACGAGGAAGGTATTTTTACTATCTTGTGGTCAAATGGTTGGGAAAATTTCGAGCACAGAAAGTTTTTGGGTGAGAACTATCGGGTCTGGTCGGAAAAGGTCAATTCAGACACGTGTGCTGATGACAATGGTTGTCAGCTTTTTGGTTATGTTCGCCATTCTCTACGCCTTGTTCTCAACCGCGATGTCGTCAATGCTTTCCGAACGCGAAACAGAAAGCATGCGCAGCCAGACAGATCTCGAAAGAAGCATGCTGACCACGTCGGTAGAGCACATTCCCAATATTACAAAAGAGTGGGCTGGTCTTACCTACATATATGATTACGTGACAGGGGCAAGCGATCTTATTTATCGGACACATCTTTCTCCAGACGAATCCTATAAGCTAAACAAGCTTAATTTGCTCACTATTACAGATTTAGACGGAAACGTTCTATTTGAAAAACACTACAACTATGCTGATGAAGTAGCGGTAGAAAACTACTCAGATATCTCAGACCTTTATGGGCAGTTTGCTGATGTGTGCGCGGGTAAATACTCTGAAGCAGTCGGGACGGATTCATTAGCTACGACAAATATGGGTTATGCAGGATTCGCAAGTAAAAATGGAGAAGTATACTACTTGAGTGCTCAGCCAATCGTTGATGTGCGCGGCAAGCGCCCCATGGTTGGAACCCTCATTTTTGGACGCCTTATTGATGATGAGGAGCTAGGCGATATCATTGAAAACGAAAACGTGCAGCTCTCTGTTCTTAGTAGTGCTGATGTTAGTTTTAGTGAAAATGAAAAAACGGCTTTAGAAGAAGACAGTTTTGTGATGCGTCACGAAAATGAAGCATTAGTAGGTTATGCCGTATTAGGCTCAAGTCTTGATGAGCCCGATATTCTTGTTCGAGATGTTGATAATCGGGGTATTTACGAGCAAGGGCAAAACCTTATTGTGATGATTATGGTTCTCGTTGCGCTCGGCTGTGCTGTATTGCTAGTTGTCACACTCAATTTACTAAACCGAATAGCTATCAAGCCTCTCATGGGATTGGTTGACGAGGTTCGTGCGATTGATGTCAGCAAGGAAAACTCAAGCGTTCGAGATGATTTTAAAAGCATTGAACTCCACGACTTATCGCATGCCATCAATTCACTGCTCGAAAGAACAAACTCAGATAGAAATCTTATTGAAGAGAAGAATAAGACGCTTTACCGGAGCGCTCATTTTGATTCGTTGACAGGGCTTCGCAATCGCCTCGACTTGGAGGAGTCTCTTGTTGAGCTTGTTAAAAAAGCGGAAGCTCAAAAGCAGGGAATATTAGTATTCTTCCTCGATATCGATAGGCTGAAATACATTAACGATACCTACGGTCATCAGCTTGGGGACGGGCTTATCGTGTCAATAGCCGAGAGGCTTATGGAAGCTTGCCCCGAAGAAGCAGTAATCGCACGTGCCAGTGGCGACGAGTTTGCTGCGTGCATTTTGACTGACGAATCTCAGAGTGCTGTGCCCGATTATGCCAGTTCACTCTTGAGTGTTTTCGAGGAGCCTTTCAAGGTCAATGGCAGAGTTCTTGAGGTTACTGCATCCCTGGGCTCAAGCTTCTATCCTGTTGATGGGCTCGATAGTGATGCTCTGATGAAAAATGCTGAAGTAGCCATGTATCATGCGAAAAGCAGCGGGAAGGGTCTCTATGCTGCGTATAAGAAAGACTATCACGAGTCTTTCCAGCGAAGAGTTTATGTCGAAAACCAACTTCGTCGCGCAATTCATGATGGCTGCAAAGAATTCGAGATGTATTATCAGCCAAAGCTAAGGACAAAATCCAATACCATCACACAGTGTGAAGCGCTCATTAGGTGGAATGCTCCTAATGGAAAGATTTATCCGGATGAATTTATAGCGACTGCTGAAGAATGCGGACTGATTATTCCCTTAACGTGGTGGATTATCGACGAGTGCGCACGGCAGGCAAAAATCTTGCAAGATTTTGGTCATCAAACAACCGTCTCTATAAATATTCCTCCGCAAATTATTATGCACGAAGAGTTTATTGACAGGCTTACCAGTGCTGCGACACAAAATGGAATAAGCTGTGAGCTTTTTGATGTAGAGATAACCGAGCGCACACTTCTTGATGAGCCAGAGAGGGTGGCTGAGGTTTTCGAGAAGCTCCAAAAACTCAATATCGAGGTTTCTGTAGACGACTTTGGAACGGGCTATTCGTCGCTTAACTACCTCAATAAGCTTTCTATTGATCGTTTAAAAATTGACCAATCCTTTATACGCATGATAGATGACGATGAGGATAGTCGTACTATTGTGCGAGCCATTATTGCAATGGCGTCGAATCTTGGTATTGAAGTTACTGCTGAGGGTGTTGAAGAAATGTCTCAGTATGAGTTTTTACGCGACAACGACTGCGACGAGATTCAGGGCTATCTCATCGCTCGTCCAGCGCCCGCAGACGAATATCTTAAGTTCGTTGAATCGTGGGATGCAGAAAAACCTGTTAGCAAATAAAATAATGCGCAAAGAAAGCCTGGGCTTTCGGGCTTGACTTGGGGTGAGGTTCAAGTTGTATCGTTGTCTTGTAACTGTAGCAGGCAGACTAATCCTTGGCATTTGCAAGCGTCTCAAAGGAGATTGTATGAGCAAGACACTAGTAGCATTTTTTAGTGCAAGTGGAGTTACGGCTAAACTTGCAGAGCGGTTGGCACGAGAAACAGAATCGGATTTATTCGAGATTGAACCAGAAACGCCCTATACAAACGCTGACCTTAACTGGAATAACGACAAGAGCAGAAGCTCGGTCGAGATGAATGACACAAGTTGTCGCCCGGGAATTCGTTCCTCAATAACAGACATCGGTCAGTATGATCTTGTTTTCGTTGGATTCCCGATATGGTGGTATCGAGAGCCATCCATTATCGACACCTTCATGGAGGCTTGCGATTTTACCGGTAAGACAATTGTTCCTTTTGCTACGTCTGGTGGTAGTTCGCTTGGCGCATCAGGGAAAAATATGCAGGCATTAGCACCGGGCGCACATGTCATGGCAGGGACTGTGCTTGCAGCTAACGCATCGCCAGAGACCCTCGCAGCCTGGGCATCTGAATGGCTATAGTTCGCCAAAAGAAACGGTGCTGCATTTCGTCGAGAAGAGAATAGGTTTGCCGCAGGGTCAATCATGCCGAATCGAGCTTGCGTTATTGCGAGGGCTAGGTTCTAAAAGCAAAAGCGTGAGGAGTGCTCCAGCGGAACAAAAAGCCTCACGCTATCGCTGTTTTCTCTTCTTCTCGAGCAAACTTAGCAGCAGCAGTGTGCCTCTTCTGTTTCGATGCCGAGCACTTCATCCATAAACCCGATGATGCCCCACTCAACAACATCTTTGAGGTCGGCATAGTTATGAATTTCGTGGCGATATCCCGAATAGAGTTGGGTGCGTACTTTGTGCCCCGTATTGGTTAGCCAGTTGCTTACCTGATAAACGCCTTCTCCGTATAAGCCAACGGGGTCTTCATCGCCGGCAATGTTGTAGATGGGTAGTTCAGCAGGAACTTTCTCAGCCCACTCAGTGCCTTTAATGCAAGTCATCATCCCTATGAAATCTAGCAGAGAGCGATTTGAGGCGGGGCGAGTAAATGCATCAAAAGGATCGTTTGCGTGGTCAAGCTGTACCTCGACGTCATGGCAAATCCACTCATTGCCGAGCTTAATCTCGCCGCAGCGCTCACACATCCAACCTAAGAGAGCTTCTGCAAACTTAGGATTTGCTTCCTCCCCTTTACCGGCATCGACTTCTGCTTGTATGATGGCAGCTACCTCGTTTGCTCCGGGAAATTCTGCGCAGGTTCCGCAGAGAATGAGCCCCGTCAATTCGTCGCCATACTTTGCCGCAAAGTCTCGCGCAATCATTGATCCCATACTGTGCCCATACATGAAATAGGGCAAGTCAGGATAGATTTCCTGCACGGAAGCTTTGAAAGTGTGCTCGTCTTCCATCATAGTGTGGCATCCCTTATCGCCCCAGTCTGCCCACGCATCGTTTACCATGGCGGTCTTGCCATGACCTACGTGATCGTTTGCTGCAACGATGTAGCCTGCCTCGGTAAGGGCAGCAATCATATGAAGATAGCGACGTGAATGCTCGCCGAATCCGTGAATGAGCTGAAGAACCGCCTTTGGTTTTGCGGCGGGAGCATAAATCCAGCCCTGAACTTCGTCGCGTTTGTTGTAAGAGGGGAATGATACTTCATGCAGCATGAGAGACCTACCTTTCCGAGTGCTTTACCTAAGAGAGTGTGCGGTATGAGCCAGGTGGCTTACTTGTTGCATATCATACTATAGCCATTCGACTTTTGGTGTAACCTGCGTGCTTGTCGAGGGGCCGTAAGAATTGATTGGTTTTGTGTCGCGTGGATGTTACCTTAGACCACTGCGTTTCCATTAAAATGGTTCGCGAGGGTTGGTTTTTTGCATGAGATGGAAGGTTCTGCCCGCACGTAATGCGAGGAAGCAAGCCCTCGCTCTGAAGAATCCCAGGTGACGCGGATTTGGTTATTGAGACAGAGTACCTCTCTGCGGTATGTGGCAGTTTTTACCGGGCATAAACTTCAATCTCATGCAAATCTGACTGACTTTCACAAGATTTATGTCCCTGCACCGAAGGGATGCGGCGCAACTGGATTCTCTCATGCATCAATAACAGAGACGCTACCGTCGTAAAAGAATTCCGAAGCGCTACGTGGAGCATTAACCGATTAATCAGGTATAAAGAATAGGAGTCTCACATGAAGGTCACAGTCGAATACTCAACGATGATTATCGAGAACATGGAAGAATCTGTTGCGTTTTATCAGGATATTCTTGGTTTTGAAGTGGTTAGTGTCCACGAACTAGGCCCAGCTGGCAGGATTACCTTAATGCGTGGACAAGGTGGGGCTATGGTCGAGCTGATTGAAAGCACCAACTACGAGATTGGTCTTTATTCTGTAGGCATGGATGTTGATAATCTGGCTGAAACGCTCGAACAAGTCAGAAGCAAAGGCGCAAAAGTGACGATGGAGCCCATGAAGACAAGTGTCGGTAGTATGGCTTTTATTGAAGACCCCAATGGTGTTCGCATCGCGCTTATCGAGCACGATAAGTAGGAAAAGCGCAAAAAAGAGCATAAGAGGGCCGCGAGTAGTAGACTGATGGCCTTTTTTGGCTATGGATTTTTGGGATCGGCGTCCTGTTGGTAGAGAAGTAGCTTCCGCCGGGTTTTTCGTAGCGTTTGGACGCGTAGTGCGCACGCTCGCTTTTTCCGACCAGGCATTTCTCTAGCAGTGATGTCGTCGCTACGTGAAAAAAGCCCCCTGTAAACCGGCGGAAGCTACTTCTCTTCCAAAAAAGCTAGTTTTGGTAAAAAGTTTTGCTTTCAACGGAGCCTCTCGCTACTGCATCTGTTGAAGTTAGTAAGAAAACCAAACTGCCAAAACCGCTTTCATGCAATCCCGTTTGTAATTAGGGAAGAAACCACTAAAGCATTTGCTGCAAGATAAACATAGAGTGCGGCAGGGTCAACCTGTCGTGCCTCCCAGACACTCTTATATGCCGTTAAGGACACGCATCCTTCCACTCGTGCTAAGTTTTTCTTGTCCTGAGGGGGGATAGCGATTACGACCATATTAGTGATTGAAGATCAAAAAGACATTTGTAACGTTCTCGAGGGTGCGCTAACTGAAGCCGGCTTTACCGTTTTGTGCGCGTATACCGGAATCGAAGGCATTGATGTGTTTGAAGCAAATGAAATCGACGTCGTTCTGCTTGATATTATGCTGCCTTATAAAAGTGGTGATGAAGTTTTAAGAGAGCTGAGGAAAAGCTCAGATGTGCCAGTTATTGTAATTTCTGCAAAAGACATTATTTCCACCAAGGTTGATCTTATAAAGCTTGGTGCCGATGACTACATCACGAAACCATTCGATCTAGATGAGGTTTTAGCGCGAATAGAGGCAGTCTTGCGGCGTTCCGGCAACAAACTGGTACAGGGGAAAATTACCTACAAAGATATAGTGCTGTTTTGTAACGAAAAGAGAGTTTCTGTTCATGGGCAAAGCATTACCTTAACAGTGAAGGAATATCACATGCTTGAACTGTTCCTACGCAACCAAAATAAAGTATTCACCAAGGCAAGCCTCTACGAACGTGTTTGGGGCGAAGAATACTTCGGTGATGACAATGTAATAAAAATGCATATGAGCAACCTTCGCACGAAATTGAGGGAAGTCAATCCGCAGGAAGAATACCTTGAGACAGTGTGGGGCATTGGGTATCGGCTGCATAAAGGATGAATTTACTAAGTCTTTACTTTCCGGTGTTCAAACCTGACCTTTTGCAAACCTTGGCTTGATACAGTTTGCGTACAGAAAGGAAAGGACGGTAAAGGTATGAATGTTTTGGAAGCGGATTCGCTATCGAAAAAGTACGGGGATGAGTGTGCGCTAGATAAAGTTACCCTTTCGCTTAAAGCGGGTCGAATATATGGACTTATCGGGCAAAATGGTGCCGGTAAGACAACCTTAATGCGCCTCATTGCAGGTCTTAGTTTTCCAAGTGAAGGCGAGCTTGCCCTGTCCGGAAACCGAGGTGAGGAAGACCTTCGCGAAGCACGCAAGCGAATAGGTTTTCTCATTGAATCGCCCGGGATTCACCCTTCGCTTACCGCAAAGGATAACCTTGTTTTACAACGTACTATTCGTGGTATTCCAAATAAGAAATGGGAAGACGAGGTCCTGAGTCTAGTAGGTTTAGAGGCCGCTTCGAACAAAAAGACAAAAAACTTTTCGCTCGGGATGAAGCAGCGCCTCGGGCTCGCGCTCGCTCTTGTGTCGAACCCAGACTTTCTTGTGTTGGACGAACCAATAAACGGACTTGACCCTGTGGGTGTTGTCGAGATGAGACAGGTTCTTCTCAAGCTTTCCGAGGAACGCGGCACATGTATTTTGCTTTCGAGCCACAACCTTCCAGAACTCTATCAATTGGCTACTGATTATATTCTCATTGACCGCGGAGTAGTCAAACAAACGATTTCGGCAGATGAGCTAGAGAAGCAGTGTCGACAGTATGTGAGGATCGTCGTAGATAAGCCTGAACTGCTGGCAAGCCTTTTGGAATCGGAGCTTTATATAAACGATTTCACTATTGCGGATGATCGATCCATTTGTGTTTACGACGTGCCAGAAAGGATGGGCGAGATAGCCGAGGTTATACGAAAAACCGACCTTCTTGCGACGAATCTTTCGCTTGAAGGAGACACGCTTGAAAAACACTACCTCAAAGTCATTGGAGGGGATGTCAAATGATTAATCTCATGAAAGCAGAGTTTTTGAAGCTCAAAAAATCACTTCCTTTCAAACTTGTCGTTCTTGCTATGTTGGTACTTTCGATAGTTGCCGCTTTTTCAAGTTTGAGTTACGTGGGCTCACCATCTGCCGAAGAGCTCGAAATGGTGTTTTCCGGGTATGAAGCCTTTTTCGTTTCCTTGAGAGATACTACCACCATTGCAATGCTGGGGGTATTGCTGGTGGGAATAGTGGTGTGTAGTGATTTCGACAACAGAACCATACAGGCTGAGATTTCGTCGGGTCATAAAAGAATTAGTGTGCTACTGAGCAAATATGTCGTATTTTTCGTTGCTCTTTTTATTGCGGTATTTCCGTATCCGTTCATGAGAGCGATTTTGCAAGGGTTGCTGATTGGGCTCGGTATCGAATTGTCGCTGGGAGTGATTTTTCATATGCTGTTGTCATGCATAACGGTCGTGTTTGTTAGCACCGCGCTAATAAGCATCAGTATTCTGTTTGCCTTTGTTTTGCGAAACACAATCATCACTGTTGTCGCAAGTCTTGTACTGATTGTTCTTGGAGGTAATGCCTTGCTTTCGTTTGGAATTTCCATCCCGGCACTTGGGAATGTGCTTGCCCGAACGCCCCTAGGTCTTGGCAAGGATCTTTATGAAAACGGGTATGCGGCTCCGGATCTCTTTCTAGCACTTGGTGTATCCGTGATTGTTATCGTTGTTATGATTGTGGTAACGCAGTTGTTTTTTAGGAGGGCCGAACTGAAGTGACGGAGTTGGTAGTTGGTCTCTTAGCTGTTTCTGTGCTCCTCGCGATTTGCTATGTGATTGTTCTTCGGAGGCAGACGCATGCGATTCAAAAGCAGCTAACGCGCTCGATTGAAGATGAGACATTTCAGCCTTTGACGGTGGAACTTCTTGATGCTGACCTCAATGAGCTTACTGCAAGCATTAATGACTTGCTGGCGTTGAGCAAAAATAGTATCGCAGATGAAAATAAAAACGAGCGTATCATCAAGGATAGTATTGCGGGTATTTCACATGACATAAGAACTCCGCTCACTGTTATTAAGGGAAACATTCAACGATTTAAGAAAAGCGACATGGACGAGAACCAGCTCGCGTCAATATCGGCTATCGAAAAACATACGCAATCTTTGGAAAGCCTCGCTGATCAATTCTTCGAGTATTCAATTCAGTTACTTGATGAGGCTCGGATGGTGCCTGAAAAAGTGTGCCTTTCGCGGGTGGCGAGTGAGTGTCTTGCCACCTTCGTTACGTCTTTCGAGCAAAAAGGAATTAACGTCA
Organism: Raoultibacter sp.; assembly: GCA_050945135.1. Classification (GTDB taxonomy): domain Bacteria; phylum Actinomycetota; class Coriobacteriia; order Coriobacteriales; family Eggerthellaceae; genus WRIS01. The sequence continues at coordinate 53,089 of JBMNSJ010000003.1, read as the reverse complement.
GTTTTCACGAAGAAGAGCTTCATTATGTTGAGGCGCAGCATGATTCGGTAGAGCGGATAATCAACAACTTACTTCGTAACTGTGTCGTACATTCTGCGGGAGATGTAAGTATTGGGGTGTTGGCGCCACGCGCCGATGCGGTGGAATTCCTCGTGAGGAATCCTGTATCGAATGCTATTCAGTTGGATATAAATCGCGTATTCGATCGATTTTACAGCTCTGATCTTTCGAGAGGGAAGTTTTCGGGATTAGGATTGCATATTGTTCTGCTGCTTGCAGAGAAGAATGGCGGCACGGCAAAGGCGAAGATTGATGGATCGTGTTTCGAGGTGAGAGTAGAATTCAAAAAATGGGTTGATGGAGAAGTTCGCTTTTAAGAGGGCGCCCGTTTTAAGTTGACAAGGATTTATGGCTAGAGGGTCTCATGTTACGTTTTCGATTTGCTACTGTTTCAGACTGTTCCCTGATTTTGAGCTTTATTAAGGATCTAGCTGTTTATAAAAAAATGATCGATAAGGTTGTTGCTACCGAAGAATTATTAGAAGAGTGGCTGTTTCATCAAAAGAAAGCCGAAGTCATATTTGCCGTTGAAGATGGTCTGGAAGTCGGATGGAATGGTGCTGCTTGGACTGGAATCAACCTAGTATCGATTTCTACCTGTCGTTAGGCGCAACGCCTATGGATGAGTGGACGACCTATCGGATGTCTGGAGACACGCTCAAGAACTTCGCGGCACACTCAAGCGAAGCAATATAGGCAGACTCTGCGTTTAACCAGGATTGGCAGAAGCGGAAAAGCTTACTGCGAATTGTGTCTGGGATAGTGATAATCGCTGAGACAAGAATGCCGCGACCAAAAGAGCCGGAAACCCACCTCATCGGTTCGATCCCTTCAATCCGGGCAGCAAGATTGAATCCCTGGCCTCCGCGCAGCCAACTTAAAATTGCTATGCTAGCAGTTTGCCTTCTGAGAAATCAGTAATCGAGACAATTTTGCCTGAGGTTTGCATATGGTGCAGTGTGGGGCAGAACGTTACAATGCCAGTAGTTCAAGACAGACGAACGAGAGAAGATTAGCTTGTGCTGAAAATAGACTCTATTTCTTATTTATGTGAACTGCTCGGTTGCGAAAAGCCGAAGCATCCGCTTATTATCGCAACAAAGAACAGTAGCGTGAAAACTGTCGAAAGTTTTCAGAATACTGATTATGTTCCAGGTTTCTATGTAATTGCTCTTAAGCATGGCACTGATTGTGAGATGAAGTACGGCCGGCACTACTATGACTTTAGTGAAGGAAGCCTGGTCTTTTCATCACCTGGTCAGCTTATTTCAGCGGGAGATATAAAGCAGACAGAGGAACAGAACAGCGATGGATGGATGCTGTGCTTCCATCAAGATTTACTCAAGGGTACCTCTTTATGGAACAAGATGCCCGACTATCACTTCTTTGAGTACGAAACATACGAAGCACTTCATCTATCCGATGTTGAAAAAGATACCATCGAGCGTACCGTCGAGAATATCAAAGTCGAGTACAGCCAAAACATTGATCCGTATAGCAGAGACTTGTTGATTGCAAATCTTGAAGTATTGCTGAACTATGCGAATCGGTTCTATAACAGACAGTTCATCACGCGTACGGTAGCAAATAAGGAGGCCATTACAAAGTTCGAAAGCCTTCTTGAAAAGCGATGTTCCGTAGAAGTCGTTGAGCAGCAAGGGCAACCAAGGGTGAAAGAGCTCGCCGATTCAATAGGGTATTCACCGAACTATCTTTCCGACATGCTGAAGAGAGAAACAGGAAAGACAACCAAAGAGCATATTAGTCTACGGATTGCTCAACATGCTGAGTATTTACTTATGAAAACCGATGAGCCCGTGTACCGTATCGCTCAGAAATTGGGGTTCGAACAGCCAGCAAGTTTTACTAAGTTCATCAAATCTCAGTACGGTGTTTCTCCTATGAACATGAGAAAACGGGCATAGAGATTTCTGCATAGCGAACTTCCATCTCTATACAGAAGATGGAGGTATCTGTGCATTCGAGGCAGGCGAGGTGCCCCAGATTACACCCTTGATAAGGACAAAAGTATCAGGGATTTTGATATGGAGTTAACGGGTGCTTGCTATCTACAATTATCCAATACCCGACTATAGATTAGAGGATGGTAATGGATAAAAAGATTATCTTGGTTACAGGAGCTACGGATGGTGTTGGAAAGGCTGCTGCTAAGGCTTTGGCAGAACAGAGTCACAAAGTCATAATTCATGGCAGAAACGAAGCTAAGGCTAAAGCGGTAATCGAAGAGCTTGAAGCGCAAAATGCTCTTGCTGATTTCGAATACATTATTGCTGATCTACTTTCTTTCAAAGCCATTCAAAGCATGGCACAGGAGTTCGTAAAAAGATTCGACCATCTAGACGTACTCATCAACAATGCTGGCGCAGTTTTTTCAAACGAGAGGGTGCTGACTGTGGACGGTGAGGAGCAGACATTCCAGCTGAATGTATTTGCCCCGTTTCTTCTGACGTATCTATTATTGCCTTCGTTACAAAAAAGCGATTCATCAAGAGTGGTTATCGAGGCATCAGCTGCACATGGTGCTGCCAGGAAACCTGACTTTTCTGACATGAGGTCGGATAAGGTGTATGCGGCTCAATCAAACTATTCACTCTCGAAGCTCTACGCAATTTGGATGGGGCAGCACTTTGCTAGGTATTTGCTGGAAAACAGCATTAATAATGTCACGGTAAACATTACTCATCCAGGTACGGTGGCTTCTTCGTTTGGGCAGGGTACCAAAAAGGGGTTTGTTAACGATCTGATATACAACGTTGTTGGTCCAATAATTGCAACTTCTCCGGAAGAGGGAGCAAAGTCCGAGGTCTTCCTTGCGACATCTCCGAGTGTTGAAGGTGTCTCCGGAAAATACTACAGCAATAAGTGCGAGGAAGACAAACCCAACCAGAAATATTACAGCGCAGAAAACGAGAAGAAGCTCTGGGACTACTGCATGAAGGTTTGCGATCCGTTTCTTTGAGATGTCGACTTGGGAGAGAGGCTGTGATAACAACAGTATTTTATCTTTGATTTGTTGGCTTATGTTTTAGGCTGTGCGGGCGCTTCTTGCTGCATTTACTAACAGCAGAAATGATGCCTATACGGAAGGGTAGAAGCCTAAGCTGCTTAGAGAGTTGATGATGTGATATAATTCTCAAATCCGGAATTAAATTCCGAAATTGAGAAAAGGACACGGTGTGGAATATATCAATAGGGTTCAGGAGAGTCTTGTACGAAACTACTCTGATTTGTTTAAGGTTGTTGTGGTCACAGGTCCGCGTCAAGTGGGAAAGACTACCATGCTTAAACACCTCATTGAACTCGAGCGCCAGCAGGGGGTAGAACGTTCCTATGTTTCGCTAGATAATACTGCTCAAAGGCTTGTCGCAAAAGAAGATCCCGCACTTTTTCTTGAGCGATTTCAGCCCCCTGTGCTTATTGACGAAATACAATATGCCCCTGAACTTCTTCCTTATATCAAATTAGCAGTAGACGCGAGTAATACTACTGGTGCCTTCTGGCTCACAGGATCGCAACCATTTCACCTAATGAAAAATGTCTCTGAATCGCTTGCCGGACGTGTGGGTATTATAGAAATGCTGGGATTGTCGAACTCAGAAATTGCCGGTGTCGAGTCAGAGGAATACGAGCCCAACCCTGATTATTTTATACGTCGCGTATCGCTTGCAAGCAAACTGAATTTAAACGAAACTTATAGTCGTATTACGAGTGGGTCATTCCCCGGCATTTTTTCGCTTCCTACAGATGCTCAGGCAGCAGGCTATGACGCATATGTCGATACGTATCTTATGAGAGATATTCGGGATCTTTCCCAGGTTGCTGACGAGTTAAAGTTTCGAAGGTTCATGGTAGGCTGTGCGTCACTTACTTCTCGACCTGTGGTTTATTCAGAGTTGGCACGAATCGCAGACATTGATGAAAAGACTGCCAAAGCTTGGCTTTCCTTACTTGTCAGTTCTTATCTGGTAAAGATCGTTCAGCCATATGCGAATAACTTGATTAAAAGGTTGAGCAAGCAACCCATTATGCATTTTTTAGATACTGGCCTAGCGGCACACCTCGCCGGATGGGATTCACCCATAGCTCTTGAAAGGGGTGCCTTTAGCGGGCAAATATTCGAGTCTTATGCTTTTGGAGAGATCTATAAGAGCTTTGTGAACGCAGGCAAGAAGCCACCGCTTTATTTCTTTCGCACGAATGATAAAAAAGAAATCGACCTACTTATGGAACGTGATGGGACAATCTACCCGATAGAGATAAAGAAGAGTGCATCACCAAGTCGAGTGGATACGAAAAACTTCAACTCTCTTGGTCCCGTCAGTAAAGAAAACGTGCCTGATGATTTAGCTCTCTTCAAGCGGAAGATTGGCACTGGCTGCGTTGTATGTATGACAGAGGATGCTTTTCCCATAAACGATCAAGCATGGGCATTTCCTTCATGGGCGATATAAACTCTAAAATCTATCGAATAGCGCGTCGCGGTGTTTATTGCTAAAACCTATACGTTTTGGAACAATTTATCAGTAGTGTTATCGACTATGCTTTAAGCATTCTCGTAACGATGTGTATCGGTTTCTTTGCTGCAGTCGCAGCCGCTGCAGGGGAGTCATTCTCTACCGCAAGCATAAGATAGTCAAGAACATGCATTGGTCGCGAACATCAAGTAATTTCACCTCGTAAGTAAATACTTTTTTACAAGACTTCTATCTCTTTCATGCTTAGGATAGTCGGAAAAGAAAGGAGTTCCAATATGAGCACATTTGACCAATTCGAAAACGGCGCTTTGATAATAAACGACAAACAAATCAGTCTTTGCGACATAGCCTGGTCACCCCATGCCGCTTTCGAAGGTGTTGCTCTCAAGCACCTTATTACCTCTTCCCAAACCAAAGGCACCTTCAGTTATCACCTCGTTCGCATTGACCCCAGCAAAAGAATTGGCTGGCATACTCATGAAACGCAACTTGAAACACACGAAATAATTGAAGGCAGCGGATACTGCACAATCGGAAGTGAAAAGTATACTTATCGACCGGGCACCATTTCGGTAATCCCGACAGCAACGAATCATGAGGTCGTAGCCTCACAAAACGGACTATATCTATTCGCCAAATTTCTTCCTGCGTTATGTTAGTCTGCTATGCTCCGCGAAAGATATTATTCCTGTTGATTTACGATAGTCACCAGGTGTCATACCGACTATATCCTTGAAACACTTATGCAAGTGGCTCTGATCATGGAATCCAAGATTCGCTGCAACCGAAGCGGTATCCTCTCCACTTTCCAAAGCACGATGAGCTCTCCGCACCCTTCTTTGCAGAAGAAACTTATGCGGAGTAACGCCTGTTTCGTCTTTGAATGTTTTAATAAAGGGTGCCTTGCTGGTAAGTGACTGTTTCGCTATATCCTGCAGGGCATAAGAGCACTCAGGGTGATTTTCAATCAGCTCAATGCTTTTTAGAGTTTTTTGCTTCTTTTCATTTTGTCTTGCCAACCTATGGAGGTCTTTAGCAGTTTCGATGATCGCTCTTTTTTCGAACTCCAGAGCATATAGGCATAAAGTGCTTAGCAACAAGGTTTCAAGCTGCTTTTCTTCAGCTTCCTGGGTTACTGACGTATTGATGCATATCGATAGGAGCTCATAGCGCCCTCGCAGCATAAGGGAATGAGCTTGATAGGGTGAAATGATAAAGTAATTATTTGCCGTAATATTTTCTTCTAGAATCCGATTCAAAACAACACTTCCCTCAAGAACGATACCTACAGTGTACGTTGAGACGTGACTGTGGGGCTTGTACGTTCTTGGACAGTTTTTCAAATGAATGACTTCGATCCACCCGTCTCGTTTGTAAGATGTGATCTTGCTATGCATCGGCTCTCGTATCCTATTCTGCATCAATCATAAGAGCCTAAGTATACTAGGTGGAAGACCCCGTCTATCGGCAGAGTTTCCCTCTGTTTCTGAATTATGCAAAGTACCTATCATGTGATGGATCGCGATGTGTGCTTAGTCTCAGGTGATCAGTGAAGTTAGGGTTGGTGGTAAAAGCGATTCAAGCACGGTCCATATTAAAAAGAAAACCCCGCGGAGCAAGGGTTTCAGAAATTATGGTGGAGCCTAGGGGGATCACGGTCTGCTTCGCAGCCCTCACGTTTCGCAATCACAGATTGCTCAACCGGTTTCCTGAAAACGATTATCAATCGTTTTCTCAACGGAAACCCACCTCATCGGTTCGATCCCTTCTACCCGAGGAATGAAAAAGCAGGTACATTTCTGTACCTGCTGCATATTCGTGGTGGAGCCTAGGGGGATCGAACCCCTGACCTCCGCGCTGCCAGCGCGGCGCTCTCCCAGCTGAGCTAAGGCCCCCTTTAAAAGTGCGTGTCTCAGTGTAACAAAACAAAGATTCTGGTCAAGCACCCATTTTTCCGAAACCGAAATTTACCTCTTGACACTCGAAATCGAGGGAGTATTATGCATACTATAACCTTTTAGTTATAAAGCTATTGAAAAGGTGAGTATGAATAAAAAAGGATTAGTAAATCGGATGTGTGCCTACAACAAGGCAATTAGCGATCCGAACCGAATGGTAATTGTAAAAATCCTTGGTTCTCATGAGCCCAAAACTCTTAAAGTAGGGGATATAGCAGAAATTCTTGGGCTATCTCAGCCTGCTGCAACTAAGCACTTGCAAATAATGGAGGATGTAGGACTTCTCACGAGGCATAGAGAAGGAACCTCCGTCTATTACATACTTGACGACGAAGCTCTTGCAGACTATCGCCAGCAACTAGATTACGCATTCGAGCATGCGTATTCGCCATGCGCATACGAATTTAAATGTGATGAGTGTCCCGTAGGGGATACCTGTATGTAAGAGTGAGTAGGAGAAAGGGGTTTCTGTACTCATTTTATAATGATATATGAATAAGGTTTAATAAAGAAAGGAGAAACATGAAAGACTACGATGTAAGGATTGACGGATACCGTTATACGCGTATCCAAGAGCTTGGGTTTATTCTGCTTGGGTTTATTCTGGGCATCCCAGGCATTTTGCTTAGTTGGGCAATTGCACGCAAGAAAAAGATGATGGAGTGTTCAGCTGAAGGAATCTGGCTCGGCATAATAGGATGGGCTTTAAGCATTTGTTGCTGGTTCATTTTGACGGCAACAGGGGTGCTTGCGGCAAGTACGAGCCTTGTCGCCCTCATTGCCTTTGGCGTAGCAGCGGTTGTTGCAGGAATGATGGGGCTGACCTGGCCAGCGGCTGCAGCTATTGATGGCTGGGCTATCTTCTTTTTCGTGGGCGCAATCCTGTTTGTCGCGCTGGCAAGCATGTGGGTCTATGGCATGCGTTACAAAATGACACCTCAAGAAAAAGCAACACCTATCATTGGAGATGATTGGATAAAGCCGGGAGAAAAGCACCTGCGCTACGACTCGGCGGTAACCATTAATGCGCCTGCAGAAAAGGTGTGGGCATACGTACAGCAATCGGGGCAATCGAAAGCAGGCTGGTATAGCTTTGAATTGCTTGAGCGAATCTTCACCTTTGATATCCATAATCATTACGACATTCATCCTGAGTGGCAAAACCTTCAAGCTGGAGAGTTCCAGTGGTTTCATCAAGCACCTTTATCGATCGGAGAGTGGGTCACCGAAGTTCGTCATGAAGAGCCGTATGGCTGGGCGGCACACTCCGATACTGCAACCGATCCTGGGTATAAGAACCCTGGTCCCAATCAGGAAAAGGCATTAAAGCTTTGGTTCAAGCGTTTTTGCTGGACGTGGAATTGGGAGATTCGCACTATTTCTCCAGGGCGCTGTCGTCTGCGTTGGCGTTGTGACTGTACCTTTGCGCCTTATCATCGTCTCAACAAATACCTCGTAGTGTTTATTTTGGGCACGGCATCAATCGTAATGGGGCGCCGTTACATGGACATCATGAAAAGACTCTCTGAGGGTCGCCTGAAGTATCCCGACAGCAAGAAATAAGAGGATGTGATATCTATGACTACTCATTATGAAACTATTATTGCAGGCGCGGGCGCTGCGGGTATGAATTGTGCGCTCGAGCTGCAAAAAGAAAATCGTCCCTACTTACTCATCAGCGATAACATCGGTGGACGCATCTGCAACGACGAAGAGCGTCACATGAATTATGGTGCGGTCTTTTATTTTGGAACCTACAAACATTTACTTGCAAGCGGCTTACTTATTGAGGGTCCTGACGTGTTGCCAAAGCTCTCTGATGGTGCGTGCCATCACGATAACGGCAAGCAGTATGAGCCTATTTCATGGACAACCATTACTGACGCTCCTTCGCTTTTGCGTTATATGAGCTGGATGCGCAAAGAGTTTATTCCTCGTTATACACAGTTTAAGGACAACTGCTGTGTTATGGAGGTAACCGAAGCACTGAGAAAGGATGCCCTCATTAATCAGCTGTATCAAGAAAGTGCTACCGACATGATAGAGCGTATGGGCTTTGGTCCCATCGCCCATGACCTTATTAGTATGTTCGCACATGCTTGCACCGGCACGCGAATTAAAGATCTAACGGCGCTCGATTACCTTAATACGGTTCAACCCCTAACGATGCAAATCCCCCCTTTGAAACTGCTGTTTTGTTTGCGCCGGTTTGACTTTGATTCGAAAGGCGTGCAAGAACGCTTATCAAAAGGATCAGGAAACGTGCAGATCGACACGATCACCAAAGTTGAAAAGTGTGATGAAGGCTGGGCAGTTGAGTGCAGTGCCGGACGGTTTACCTGCGACAACCTCGTTATGGCAACACCCGCACACATTACAAAACAACTGCTTGAGCCTGTGCCAGGATTGCCTGAGCTTGACATTAGGCGAGCATCAGAACTGACAGGACACTTGGTTCGCGGCAAGATTAAAGCTGACTACGCAGATCACAAGGTTCATCTGTTCGACGACACCATTCCTATTATCTACATCGCAAAACGCTTTGATGGCGACTATGAGATTTTCACTGAAGTCGACTTTGAAGAAAGCAGAAAGTTCGACGAGTATTTTGACTCGTGGGAAGTACTTGGCAAGAAGTATTGGGAGCATGCTCTCTACACGGCCGCACACGAAGCTTTGCCGCAGAACCTGGCACCTGGGCTCATTATGGCAGGCGACGTAAACGGTCTTGGTATGGAGCCAGCTACTATTAGCGGCATTTATGCGGCAAACAAAATTCTAGGGAAAACAGTTGCGTAATTAGAGAGTTGTACTTGTGCTGAAAATCTCGGCCATCTATCAAAAAGATGTATGACCCCGCTATTCCGCTGATAGGAGGACACATGAAGAAAGAGCAAGGCTTTAAAGAAGTAATCACTGAATTGGAGCCTGAGGTTTCTGGGAATATCGATGAAAAGGGAAACGTACTTTATCTCGAGCAGGCTCGCTTGGAACGAAAAGAACGTCCCTCAAAACCGGTGTATCAAAACCGTCCTCATGGCATAGGGGTTAAGGATCGGTTTTGGCCGAGATTTTCAGCTCGTCCCTGGAACTTTGGGGCATATGCAAAAGTTTTTCACCTGATGAAAAAGAAACTTTGGTGGAGCGAAAACCCCTCTACTCTTCGAGGAAAGGCTATACGTGGGGTCTTAATGATGCCGAATTCCGAAAAGGGTCATTCAGGTGGCACGGTATATAACCTGAATGTTGATATCGACCTTTCGCCACAGACGGGAAGCGTTGTCCTTCCTATTGAACTGGTGAAACAGGCAATAGAGAAGACAGACTATATTGGCGCCATGAATAAGTGTCTTTGTCGAACGGCAAATAAGTGCGAGCATTATCCCGCGGATTTGGCCTGCTTGTTTTTAGGTAAAGGTGGACGTGCCGTTACCGAACACCGCCTTGCGAGAGAGGTTACCAAGGAGGAAGCCTTTGAGCGCGTTGACCAGGCAGCAAAGCTTGGACTTGCGGCTGTTGTGCTGTGGGTTGAAGTTGAGCAACTTGTATGGGGTCTGCGCAACGATCAAATGTCAGACATGGTTGAAATTTGCTTTTGCTGCCCATGTTGTTGCACGGCGCTTAACCTCTGCAAGGATACAACTGACGACATTAGAGATAGATTTACTCCCTCAGGCTTTACGGCAACAATCAATCATGATGTATGTATTGGATGCGGTAAATGTTTGGAAGCAGTTTGTCCTCAGAAAGCTCTTCGGAAGCGTTCTGATGGGAAAATGACAATCGATCAAGAAACATGCTTTGGGTGCGGGTATTGCAAAAATGCATGTCCCACAAACGCCATTAAGATTAAGCAGACTATGCCTATGCGTGAAAATGTTCATGAATACTTTTATAAGGAAACAAGACTTGATTTGGCTGTTGATGGATATCCGGGTGGAGGAAAGAGCGAATAGCGGTCTTTCTTGTTGAGTTAGCGGAACACGAAAGAAGTAGGTGGATACGTATGAATAAAAGTGAAACTCGGACAATAGAGATAAAGCAAGAGATTCTGGCAGACAATAATCGTGTCGCCGAAGCGTTTCGTGTTGCACGGGAAGCCGAGAAAACCTACATGGTAGACGTTATGGGATCACCAGGCGCTGGCAAAACGACACTGCTCCTCGCATTAATTGAATCACTCAGAAAGAAAAGCGCTATCGATATTGGCGTTATCGAGGCAGATCTCGCGTCAGATGTTGACGCGCAAAAAATCAAGGAAGCAGGAATAGCTTCAGTTGAGCTGAACACCAAAAATGTTTGTCATGTTGAAATGGGCATGGTTGAGAAAGCCTTCAAAGCTTTTGGCGAAAAAAGATTCGACTGCGTGTTTTTAGAAAACATCGGCAATCTTGTTTGTCCAGCTGAGTTTGATACCGGATGCCATACAAGAATTATGCTGCTTTCAGTACCTGAGGGCTTCGATAAGGTATACAAATATCCGCCTATGTTTGCTGTGGTAGATGCCCTTATTGTGACAAAATCTGACTATTTAGCGCTCAATCCTGATTTTGATCTGGTGGCATTGGAGGAGGCAGCACGCCTCCTCAACCCAAATTTGGAAATTTTCGTGGTGTCGGCAAGAACCGGAGAGGGTATAGATGAGCTTGCGGAATGGATGCATGCTTCTCGTGATGCCGCAATTAATCCAAACACCAAAACGTGACGCAATTTTGCAATTCGCCTACCGAGAGTGAGGTAGCAATGAACGACCTAAACTTTGATAGCTATACGAATGATAATCTTGACCGCTCGAACCTAGACGATGATGTAAGACGATGTTTTATCGAAGCTTTCAAAAAGCTTTATGAAAAAAATGGCATGCGAGGCGTGTCGGGTTCCTCTTTGTCAGCCAAGGCAGGCTACTCACGCGCCACTTTGTATCGATATTTTGAATCGGTCTACGACATACTTGATTTGATTGAAGCGCAAGCAACGCCCTATGCGGAGATGCAGTACCTTCTTGAAAACGCGAATACGGTGGGAATGGTGGATATTACGGATGGTTTCCTTGGAGCCTTTGAACGGCGTGAAAAGCTAATCCGCTTGTTGTGTAGACACAGTGACAACAACTATCTTGAGCGTCTCTCTGATTGCATCCGACCCGTATTTAGGGCTCAGGCAAAGCGTGTGTATGTGCTTGAAGAAGAGGAGTATGACATCTTGGCGCATTACATCACAAGCGCGAAGGTTGGCTTGCTAAAACTGTGGGCTCAGGGAGAGACCAAAATGGGTCTTGGTCACATGACGCAGGTTGCAGATGCATTACTTGAGGGTGCCTTGTGGGACCGCGTTGACGAGGCAGAGCGCTCATCTAAAGAAGGAAGAAGTTTTGAGCGCATGCATCTTGAGCATTTTAGCTCTTCACATGCATGGCTGGCGCATAGGATTCTTTACGAATACTAAGCCAAATTACGTTTAGGCGACCTCGATGCTTTTTATAAGAAACTCGTTGCCCGCGTAGATACTATAGTTTTTGGCTCCGCAGTCGGGGCAGAGAACAGTGGCAGCATCTTTGAGGTCAGCAGGGTAGACAAGCATGCATTCTTTGCACTGAAGGCGTACGGGTTCTTTCTTTACCTCGACCCGCGCACCCTCTGCTACCGTTCCGCGTGCAAGATAGCGAAAGCAACTTTCCATCAAACTATCAACTACATCATGTAACTCGCCAATCACGAGTGTGATAGATACAACCTTTTTCACGTTATTCTCGTCTGCATGCTTAACAACAGCATCAACGATATTTGTGACCAGGGCCATCTCGTGCATGGACTTACCTTTCGGGAAGGGTAAGGGAGATCTAGGTGGTGAGTAGATCTCCCTTGGGGCAGGGTGGTGGTTACAGGGCGCCTTTTTCACGACGCATTTGCTCCATAATGGGATAGGTGTCCCAGATTCTTTCGGGAAGAGGGTGCATGCTCTCGAAACTTTTTACCGTGAGTACACGTGCATCGCTTTCGCAGTTTCGTACGCATTGCCCGCAGCCAATACATTGACCAGTGATCTCGGGGTAGCCATCACTATCAAGCGTAATGCAGTGCATGGGGCATGAGGTGACACAGGTTTCGCATTTCGTGCAAGCTAATCGATTAAACAAGACTTCATAATTTGTCACATATTGAGCTGCATCTCCAGGCCAATTGGCAAGTGCAGGTAAGATACCGCAATGACATACAGAGCAACTGCAGATAATCTCATTTTTCTTAGCGAAGGTTGTTTGGACCGCAAGATCGTTCGCAATGCAGTCTCTCAAGATTTTCTCAGTTTCTTCAAGCGTAGCTTCGCGCCCGAGCCCTAAATCGTCAATGTAGTAATCAGCCATTTCGTCGGTTTGTATACACACCCCCGTGGGATGGTCGCAATTGTGCACACCAAGAACATCGCGTGTAGCGTTCAGGCAAGCACACGGAGCAATGCTGAAGCGGCGATGAGTTTTTAGTTTTGCGAAAATGTCATCTTCGGGCAGGAGCTCGCCTTCTATTACTACCTCGCTTCCAAGGGGCACGCAACGGTAGAAAGGAATGCCGGCATCATAGACGATCTGAAGCGTACCAGTCTGCAATACCGGGAATAAACCGTTGCCCAGCCAGTTTGCATTCATGTCTGGACCCGCGTGGAACTCATATATTCCATGTGCAGCAGGTACGTTGTGATACCAAATATTTCCGTCTGCTCGTTTTTCGCGGTAAACATTGGCGCGTAAAGCCATGTTGCGCAACGTTTCATCCGCTTCTTCAAGCGACATCTCTTGTTTCTCCGCGAACCATTCCACAGTAAAAAAGTCGTCTTCGGGCATGTCGAGTATATAGAGTGCTTCTTGGGGAGTGATGAACTCTTTGAGCATGATCAGGTCGGCGCCTGCTTCAAGGAGATTTTCATCGGTGGTAACGTAGCCAAAGCTCAAGCCGTGAATATATTCACGAAGCTTCTGGTAGATTTCCTCATCAGTCATAGTTACATTTGAGCGGTGTGTCATAATACCCCCTTTTTCAATGAATACAATCATTGAGATAAATGTATTCTCTCAAGGGGCTTGCGGCAATATTTATGAGACAGCACGACGAAACTGTTTCATACGGAGATGCTTTTTGCTGGATGACCTATAGACTATTTCGCGCGGAGTAAATGCTATAAAAGGCACTTCGTTCAAAGATTACGGTTGTCCAACTATAGGAACCCTCTTTGTATGCTCACGTATAATGGGACAAGTTTTTTGAATAAGTTCTCATCAAATTAAAAGAAATAGCGGAGGAAGGGCGGCATGGCGAAGGAGAAGTCGGTACGCATAGGTACTGATGGCAATGCAATGACAGCATGGCAAATATGGTTGCGTCGCTTATGTATTGTCATGATCGTCTGGGCGGTTTTAGGGCTCATTGCTGGTCTCTTTTTTATGCTTGCTCCGCAGTTCATTGATCTCCAATCTGTTTTTGGAGATGAAAAAATTCTTGATCTTGGCATTCAAGAGGCTTTTACTTTATTAAGTGTGTCGTCGTTGGTAGGAGCTTTCCTGAATGTCGTCATTGCATTCTTGGGTATTCGAGGTGCCGAAAATCCGAAGAAGGTCACCCTGTTTTTCTGGATTGCTTTAATCGATGCGGTTCTCACTGCATGGGCACTTGCGAGCAATATTTCGATAGGTATTATTGACCCTACGAGCATTGTAAGCGGTCTATTTATTATTGCGCTTGCAACGTGTGCATGGCAGGTTCGCAAGCAAACGGGGTACTTTGATCCTCGTCCGTAAGTCCGTGTAGGTTTTACTTACTTCAGCTCTTCGATACGCTTGATGATTGGCTCAAGGGCGGCATCGGTTTCGTATTCGTAGATTTTCCCTGCATCAACTTTTTGTGCCAGCTTTGGGTCGAGCCCGATACTTGCGTGGGCAGCGATACCATAGCGTTCTGCGACATCTTCAGCCTGAGGGTCGCCAAAGAGATAGTGCTTTTTATCGCAGCTATCGCATACGAAATATGCCATGTTTTCAACGAGTCCAAGCACTTCAACGTCCATATCTTGCGCTAAATTGACGGCTTTGCCGACAATCATCGAAACGAGATCTTGTGGGGTGGATACCACAACAATTCCTTCGAGGGGAAGCGACTGAAATACCGTTAACGCAACATCAGAGGTTCCAGGCGGCATATCAACAAACAGGTAGTCAATTTCACCCCAGTTAACCTCGTTGAAAAACTGACGAATCACACCTGATACCACCGGACCTCGCCATGCAACAGGCGCGTCTTCTTTGGGCAACATGAGGTTTGTCGAAATGACCTTGATTCCGTTGTGCGTTTCGCGTGGGTTGACGCCATTTTCGTCTGCCGTCAAATCACCTTTTATTCCATAGGCTTTGGGAATAGAAGGACCGGTAATGTCGGCATCTAAAATGCCAACACGAAAACCTCGACGCTGCATTTCATTGGCAAGCATCGAGCATACGAGTGATTTTCCAACACCGCCTTTACCCGACACAACGCCAATGACGTGAGATATCGACGAATAAGCGTTGGGCTTTAGTACGACGTTTTGGTTTTGTACACGGTCGCCGCAGTTCGCAACACCGCATCCTCCACAGTTGTTATCGCAATCTGGCATGGTGTTCTTCCTTCTTCTCTAATGTGGCGAAATCATAGCATATCGGCATGAAGAGAAAGAGAAGCGGTTAAGTAGATGTGACCAAGATAGGAAGCGTTTTGCGCGGTCTTATTGTGGTATCGTGAATGCTCGAAGACACGATGTATTATTGCGAAAAAGGAGTGCCATGCTGTTTTCTGATATCGCTGTGCTTGACGAAAATTTTGTCTATCGCGAGCATCAGTGGGTAGGAATTATCGACAAGCACATTTGCTATATTTCTGATACGCCTCCTCTGCCGCAGGAGGCAGAAAGCTATGGCGAAGTCTATGACGGTCGCGATAAAATGCTTATGGTAGCCTTCTATAATGCTCATGCGCATGCGCCCATGACACTTTTACGAGGATATACCGAAGGGCTCCCTCTGCAAAAATGGCTCTTTGATAGGGTATTTCCTTTTGAAGATAAAATTACTGGGCAAGATGCGTACTGGGCAACGCTTCTTGCCTGTGCAGAAATGGCGCGCTATGGCGTGGTGAGCTTTTCGGACATGTATATGTTTAGCGAAGATCGTATCCGCGCGGTGATCGATAGTGGGATGAAGGCAAATATTGCTGATAATTTCACCACGTCAGAAGACAAGCCCTATAGCGAGCATCCCGCCAGTGCATTTAATGAGCAGTTGGTTGATACCTATCATCAGAGTGCCGAGGGACGTATTCGCATCGACTACTGTGTTCACGCAGAATATACTTCTCACCCCAAAGCTGTAGCAGATATTGCTCAAGTTTCGAAGGAAAAAGGACTGCACCTTCATGTGCATGTTTCTGAAACAAAGCTTGAGCACGAAGAGTGCAAGCAGCGCCACGGCGGATTAACTCCCGTGCAGTACTTCGACAGTTTGGGTGTGTTTGAAAATCCTGTTACGGCAGCTCATTGTGTGTGGGTCGAAGAAGAGGATATCGAAATACTTGCACAAAAAGGTGCATTCGTTGCCTGCAATCCGGCATCTAATATGAAACTTGCAAGTGGCTTCGCGCCGATCCCCCAGATGCTTGAGCGTGGTGTTTCGGTAGCCTTAGGGACCGACGGTCCGGCATCGAATAATAATCATGACTTTATGCAGGACATGTACCTAATGAGCCTTATCTATAAAGGAAAAGCGCTTGATCCAACCGTACTTTCTCCTGAGCAGGTTTTGATGGCAGCGACGCGTACGGGAGCCTTATCGCAGGGAAGAGATGACTGCGGCATGATAAAGACTGGCATGAAGGCTGATCTTATCGTTATTGATACAAGCGGTCCTTCGTGGACTCCGGCATTCAATCAGCTTTCCAATCTTGTGTATGCAGGACACGGAAGCGATATTTGTCTCACCATGGTGGATGGCAAGGTGGTTTATCGCGATGGCGCATGGCCAACGCTTGATCTTGAGCGTATCAAAAAAGAAGTAAGCACTGCAGCAGCGCGAATTCAGGCTTCGATATAAGCTAGTTCTTCTTACTTAAGAGGCCTTTGGCGCCTTTTGCCATCAATGCAATACCGCCACCTACTGCGAGAAGCCCAGGTCCTGGCAGAATAAGCATGGGTACACCGACAAGTGCAATGGCACCGCCTGCAACTACCGTTGCGGCATCTCCAAGTTTGCTTTTTGAGGAAGCTTGCGTTTTGGGCTCATCGATGATGTAGGCATTGGTGGGGGTTTCGTTTGCGGGCTTCGCATCACCAATATGTGGCGTGTTGATAGGGGTACTTTCAACGCCTTCGAACTGGGGGTCGTAGGAGTAGGAGGCTTTGACCATGATATTTCCTTCGGTATGTTCGTTGTCTCGGACTCTTGACGGAGGGGTGTCCGTGACTCAATTATACGAAGACAAAGATGACGTCGTAAGCAAAAGCTTCTGCCTGTAAAGCAATGGTAATGCGCTGCACACGAGCTCTCCTTACGCTGCGGAGAAAGCGTGTTTTCTCTTGCTGACGTGTGTTATTGGTAGCGTTTTACGATGCTCAAAATGTTTTCGTAGCAAAGCTTGGTTGCAGCCTCTGGCGATAAAAGATCAACAAGATCGTAGTAGCGCTGTATGGTTGGAGCATACTTTTCCCAATGACCAACACAATCTGAGCCAATCATGAAACGGTCGGGATGAGATTCAATAAGCTCAGCCCAGGCATTCATATCTTTGCTGATGTAGTCATCGAATACCACCCACGAAAGATCAATCCAAAGGTTTGCATTTTCCTTTAGTAAACTGTCGGTGATTTCGATGAGGTTAGAGATTTCAATGCGTCGCGATATACCTACATGCGCCCAAATGATTTTTGTTTCCCGGTTATGAGCGAGACCTGCTTTGAGTTCTTCAAGGTAGATGGGATCATCCATATACGAGCCCGAAATATTGTGGTGAATGAGAACGGGCAAGCCCTCTTCAGCCGCAAGATCAAAGACTTCAAGAAATGCGGGGTGATCAAGGTGAGGTGGCTCGCCATAGGTAAGAGCAGTGAGATCGTCATGCCTACTCATGAGCTCGCCGATGCCCGCAAACTGGTTTGGATATAAGTCAAGTGCCTGTCGAATGTGCTCGGCGGCAAAGCGATCATTTGGGTTAATGCCGCACACAAAGGGAAGAAAACGCGCACGGTGCTCAGGTGAGGCTGCTTGCAGACGCTCCATCATGAGGTAGTCGGTTGCGGAGTAGTAATACGTGCGTGAGTCGTTGCTAAGATAGTAGCTGGGTTGGTTGTCAGAATCTTCATCCCATTGCTTTGCCATCGCCATACCGAAGAGCACAGCTTGACTGACCCCAGCCTCATCCATTTTCTCAACGAGAGCTTCAACGCCGTCGGTTTTCTGAAGGAAGTCCATGAGATGAACGTGGTTATCGACAATCGTGTATTTTGCGTCCATAACAACGGGTTCCGGCACAGGTTCCGTTGCTTTTTTCTCTGTGGCAGCTGAGGTGGTTGAGCTGCAGCTTGTGGCAAGAATGCCCATCCCCGCTGCTGCTCCAGCTGCAAGCACGCCAACAAAAGAGCGTCTGGTTAATCCGTCACTGTTGTCAGAAATCGCTTCAAGATTCTGCTCAAGACTTTCTCGAGCAGGCGAGTTATTTTTCTTTTGCATGTTTCCCCCTGTTTTTAGTTGCACCATAATATCATGCTTCATTTTGGAGTGGGGGAGTCGATATGCTCACGTTCTTAAAATTGACCATCTTTTGTCCCATAATTTTCCGTTTCGTTCTTAAGGCTAGACCAATTTTGCGATACACTGGAAAACAGTTTTTCGATGCGGTTTGTTTGTACCTCTCTTTTATTTGTGTAAGGCTCGAAGTGGTTCGTGCCTTTGAGGATAGACATAAGGCATGAGTACCACGCAACAAAAGAAAGTTGGTGGTCATTATGGCAGCTCCTGCTACTGAGCACGTGCGCAACATCGTGCTGGTCGGGCAAGACGGCGCCGGTAAGACATCGCTGGCCGAAGCGATGCTTCACGTCTCTGGGAAAACTCAACGAATGGGCACGACCCATGATGGGAAATCCTATCTCGATTACGACGACGAAGAAATCAGGCGCAAGTTTACTATCGGCACTTCAATAGCACCTATTCCTTACAAAGACTTTAAGATTAATCTTTTGGATACCTCCGGGCATCCGGATTTCATCGGGGATACTCTGACTTCGATGCAGGCAGCCGAGACAGCACTGTTTGTTGTTGATGCGGTTGCTGGACCACAGGTCATGACCACCAGATTGTGGTACGAAGCAGAGTTCATGCGCATATCGCGCGCAGTTTTTATCAACCATATTGATCGCGAACATGCGAATTTTGATGCAGCAATGGCAACGCTCCATGCTCGCTTTGGCTCTCGCTTGGGCGCGGTTACTATCCCAATCGGTGTTGACTCCGAATTCGAGGGGGTTATCGATATCATCAGGATGAAGGCACGGTATCATCCAGCAGATAGCGATACTGAAGTTGTTAAGGATATCCCGGCTGAGTACCTTGATGCAGCAAACTCAGCGCGTGATAAGTTGTGTGATCTTGTAGCTGAAGCCGACGACGATTTGATGATGAAATACCTCGACGGCGAAGAGCAGCTCACCCAAGAGGAACTTGAGTCTTTGCTGGATAAAGCTATCGCGCAAGAACTCTTTATCCCTGTGTTTGTGGGATCAACCATTATCAAGCAGGGTATTCAGGGCTTGATTGAGGATATCTGCACCTACTTCCCTTCACCAAAGGCGCATGGTCACTTCTACTTGGCAGATGGAGAAGCGGTGCCAATCAACGAGCATGGCGAGCCTGCCTGCTTCGTATTCAAGACACTTTCAGACCCCTATGTAGGTCGCATGAGTTTCGTGAAGATTATCTCTGGCGTACTTGAGCCAGGCATGGAGCTTTTGAACTCTCGCACGGGCAAAAAGGAGCGCATCGGACACCTGTATGTGATGATGGGTAAAGAGTCGACTGATGTTAAGAGCGCGAAAGCGGGCGACATCATCGTTATTCCGAAGCTCAATGAAACACGCACGGGCGATACGCTCTCGAAGTCGGGTTCACTCGAAATCGAACCAATGGCTCTACCAGAACCACTTTATCCAGTGGCAATCGTTGCTGCGAATAAAAACGACGAGGATAAACTAGGAACCGCTTTAGCACGTCTTTCCGAGATGGATCCAACAATCAGAATAACGCGTGACGAAGAAACCCATCAGACGCTTCTAACCGCAATGGGTGACACGCAGGTGGATACGATTTTGCGCCGTATGAAAGATCAAAACGGCATCGATATCGAACTCATTCCGGTACGTATTCCGTACCGCGAGACTATTCGCAAAGTTGCAGAAGCCCAGGGCAAGCACAAGAAACAAACAGGTGGAGCTGGACAGTTTGGAGATTGCTGGTTGCGTCTTGAGCCTAATCCTGGCGGCGGATATGAATTCCTCGACGAAATCGTGGGAGGACGTATTCCTCGAAACTATATTCCTGCGGTTGATAAGGGTCTCCAAGACGCGATGACCGAAGGTTTCTTGGCGGGCTATCCGATGGTCGACATTAAGTGTGCGGTGTACGATGGGTCTTATCATCCCGTTGATTCCAACGAGATGGCTTTCAAAACAGCGGCACGAATCGGCTTTAGAGCTGCATGCGAAAAAGCGAGCCCAACCTTGCTTGAGCCTATGGCAAACATGGACATCATTGTTGGTGAAGAATATGCCGGTGCAGTAATGGGCGATATTTCTACCAGGCGCGGACGCATTGTTGGTACCGACTCAAATGATGCGGGCGACACCGTTATCAAGGTGCGCGTTCCTTACGCCGAGGTGGTTACCTACACGAAAGATTTGCGTTCAATCTCGAGAGGTAGCGGAACCTACATGATTGAGATTGAAGGATACGAAGAGGCTCCAGCTGATGTTACGAAGAAGATGGTTGAAGAGTATCAATCAGCGCGAGCTGCAGGTAATAACTAGTCCACGAGCTATACCATGCTACCTAGATGGCAAGCAGCCAAGCTGGGTAGCATGGTGAAATAAAGCTACAATCCTTTCGGACGATTCTTGAGAATCTTTATGAGGCCACGGAAATTCTTCCCGTTTGCCATATCGACAATGCCCTCAATCATCGCCTTGCTAACCATTCCACCCGAAAACATCGCAAGTGATCGAAGGGGCATTTCCATTACACTAGCTTCAACAATAGCTTGTAAATCATCCTCGATATTGTCTCCAAGTATGCCTTGTGCTTGCTTTTGTATCTGACCAATCATCATTTTGCCCGCGCGGGTATCTTTGATATCGGAAAGGGTAGAGTTGATGGTGAAAGGCTCACCAGGCGCGCGCTCAGATGGAGGAAGCGGCTGTCCGTAAAGCTCCTGGAATTGCTCGGTTGAAATTTCGAGAGGCTTGGATTCGAGTGAATAGTAATCAGGTAATTTGCCCGTGAGCTCAACAAGAGTATCCTCGCGATTATCGCCCGTAACCGCAACTCTTTGCTCAAGGCGAATGTCATCGCTGGCAGCACCTACTAAGATAAGGTATTCGCCGCCTTCGATTGCCCAGGTATGAAGCTCACTGTGGTAATAAGAGAAGGCTCGATCATCAAGCTTCAGCGTGACAGTTGTACTCTCCTGGGGAGCGAGTTTAACTTTTGCGAAAGCGCGCAGCTCCTTTTGAGCCCGGAAAATCTTTGAGTCTTTGAGCTCAACATATACTTGCACAACCTCGGCAGCTTCAACGTTTCCGGTATTAGTAATCATGCAGCTGAGTTCAAGCGAATCGCCTTGCGCAAAGCTCTCAGAGCTTAGTTCTAGATTGCTATAGGCAAACTCGGTATACGAAAGTCCGTGTCCAAACGCATAGGCTGGTTTTACTTGAGCAGTATCGAAATATCGATAGCCCACAAACACGCTTTCACGATATTCTACGCTCAGCGATCCACCAGGGAAGTAGCGTGAACTAGGTGTATCTTCATATGCTTTTGACCATGTTTCAGCGAGTTTTCCGCTTGGGGCTACTTTGCCGCATAAAAGATCGACCTCTGCGCCACCAACAGCTTGTCCACCAAGATAACTAACGAGGATACTTTTAACGCGGGAATCCCAATCCAGTTCAGTAGGGGCTCCCTGCTGGAGAACAACTACAACATTGGGATTTACCTGCGCAATTGCATCAATGAGCATCGTGTGCGCGAGCGGCATTTTCATATCCGAGCGATCAAATCCTTCGCTTTCGTACTCTTCAGGCAGACCGGAAAAGATGACAACTACATCTTTGTTGCGAGCTACCTCACATGCTTCGATAATCATGTCCGCATCAGGCTGAGCACCTTTTTCGCGCAGGTACCCGTCGGCATAGGCAATGTCGATTCCCGCCTCCAGAAAAGCATCATAGGCGCACTCGATTTTGGTGGGGTTAATCTTGGAGCTTCCAGCACCTTGATAGCGCGGCTTTTTGGCGAAGGCACCAATGACGGCAACACTTTGTCCCTCCCTGATTGGAAGGAGAGCCTCGTCATTTTTAAGGAGCACACTTGATTCGGCAGCGGCTCTACGGGCGAGAGCTTGGTGCTTTTGCGCATCGTAGCGATAATCTTGGTCAATCGCATCCATTGAACGAAGAATAAGTGCAGAAATTCGAATAGCCAATTCATCAAGATCTGCTTGCGAGAGCGTTCCTGCCCGTATTGCCGCAGCAACCTCAGCGTCGTTAGCGCCGCCTGAGGTGGGCATTTCTAAATCGAGTCCCGCCGCAACACCAGCGACGCGGTCGTTCGTGGCGCCCCAGTCGCTCATGATGATTCCCTCAAAACCCCATTCATCTCGAGGGACTTCGCTTAGAAGCCAAGGATTTTCACTTGCATAGGTACCATTGACGAGGTTATACGAACACATTAGTGTCCATGGCTGCGCTTGCACTACGATGAGTTCAAAAGCACGGAGATACAGCTCTCGCATAGCACGAGTATCAACAACTGAGTTCGAAACAACGCGACGGGTTTCTTGATTGTTGGCAGCAAAGTGTTTGACAGAGGTGCCAATGTCAAGCGATTGGATGCCTTTGACCAGGGCTGCACCCATTTCCCCTGAAAGAAGCGGGTCTTCGCTGAAGTATTCAAAGTTACGTCCGCATAAGGGATTGCGTTTGAGGTTTACTCCAGGACCAAGGATGACCGAAACCTGTTCTTGCTTGCATTCCTCAGCAATTGCTACGCCCATTTCATACATGAGATCGGTATCGAAACTGCAGGCAGAGGCACAAGCAAGCGGGAAGCAGGTTGCTGGCACGCTCTCGTTGATTCCCAGCTGGTCGCTGTCGCCGGTTTGTTTACGCAGTCCATGCGGGCCGTCGGTAACCATAATCGGAGCTAGTCCGAGACGCTCAATTCCCTGGAGGTTCCAAAAGCTTTGCCCCGAGCAAAGAGATGCTTTCTCTTCGAGTGTCATCTTTTCGACGAGCTCAGTGGCTGCAAGACGATAGTTTTTCTGATTCACGAAGTACCCCGCTTTCACATGGAAAGGATGCAAAGAGATGTTATTTCAAAGCATATACGAGAAGAAGAAAAAACGCAGCTAGTAAGATGTCTCATGTATAGACTTATCTGCAGTCACACAGACTTCTTGCTTCATTTGGCTTCGTGCGTTATCGGGAAAGTTAAACATAAGCTTTGAGAGTTGCAGTAATACAACGGACACGGGATAGGATTTGAGATAGTGCGTGATTGTTCAGCCTTGAGCAGAGTAATTTCCATCGTATTGAGGCATTTCCAGGCGATTCGCACGCAAAAATCGCGCACTATCGAGCATCCTTACCCAAGCTACCTCGTTGCAGCGCAATAGTTGTCTCACGCGACTAGTGAAAGTAGGACTCACTATTCGCGCGTGAAAAACCAGTGCTCACAAGACGGAAAAAGGGGCACCACCTCGTGATGCCCCAAAATGAACGCTTTTCTGTCGGCCGCATCAAGCCCGGCTTGATTTGCACCACCTCGTGATGCCCCGAAACGGACGCCTGCACCTTGCGTTGCAGACAAAGCTACCCTCAAGCCTTAAGCATGCCTCAGCTTAGAGCGATGCGGATGCTTTATGCGTCTGCTGCGTATGCCGTCTTCTGTTTTCTCCAAGAAAACCTTTTTGAGAAGAGGGGCGGTAACAAAGTAGCCAAAGATAAAACTGATGAGACAGGAGAGGGGTAGTGAAGCAATGAAGCTTGCCCACATTGCGCTCTCACCTGATGCTGCGAGTAGTATGGTTCGACCTAGCCCGATTAAGGTTCCCATAATGATGATGTTGAGAATCGTGATGCTCAGTACCTTTTTCAGGCCCTCAAGACGGGGTGAGATGAATTCTTTAGTGACCTTGTCTGAAACCGGGTTCGCAACGAGAAATCTCACTAAAAGGGCAATCGCAAAGGTGATGGGATAGAGGTAGAGATACTGGGAAAACTCTGACCAGGTAATGCTTGACGCGTGAAACATCCAGTTGATTGTGGCAGTAAATGGAATAGAAACAGCTATCGCTGTAATTTGAAAGAGGTTCTTTCTCTTCTTCTCCTTTGGTGTTCCAACTTTACCTAATAAACAATCTTGATACCGTATAGTTTGTGTGCTCTTCGTCTCTTGTGTGTGCTCCATGATGATGTGTAAGTTTCAGTCCTTTCGTTTTTGTGCAAATCCGAGTGATGAGTAGCTCGAATTCTTATGCCTCGCTTCTAGTCGTATGCTCACCGTCATTTGACTATAAACCCCTTGTCAGCAAGGGCAAGTTTCTACAAGGTGTCTTGACATTGCCTTCGACCTTTCTCGACAATTGCTTCACGCAGCTTACAAAAAGCCAGGCGGAGTGTGCGTTTTTTCTCGGAGAGCTTATGTAGCTAGCTTCGTGGGTTTAGCAGCCTGCGCTACAATATGGAGCCGCGGGATAATCTTTCTTGTTCTTGAACTGAAGTGAATACGAGTGCGAGTAAGGTAGCAATCCCATCGTTGAGACTAAGGAGCTATCGCGTGTGCGGAATCGTTGGATATACCGGAAGTAAACAAGTCACCCAAATTCTCATTAATGGACTCAAAAGACTCGAGTATCGCGGATATGACTCAGCGGGAGTCTCGGTCCAGGATGGCGAAAGGCTCCGCCTTATTCACGGTCTTGGAAAAGTTGCCCTACTTGAGGATTGCGTCAAACAAGCCGAGCTCCAAGGACGAAGTGGCATCGGACACACCCGATGGGCAACTCATGGAAAACCTAGCATAGCAAACGCACATCCACATAGCTCGTGTGACGGGCATGTAGCTCTCGTTCATAACGGCATTATTGAAAACTATCTCGAGCTTCGCGAGGAGTTAATCGAGAGAGGGCATAACTTTACGAGCGACACAGACACCGAAGTGCTTGCTCATCTTATAGAGGAGAACTACGAAGGTGACCTGCTTGCGGCAGTGCGCACTGCAGTTTCGCGTGTTATTGGAGCCTATGGGCTCGCGGTCATGACCGACTACGAACCCGGCACGATTGTGGTTACCCGGAAAGATTCCCCGATTGTTCTTGGTGTGGGCAAAGATGGCTCATACCTTGCTTCAGATATTATCGCGCTTATTGAAGCAACGCGTGATGTAGTGATTCTCGGCGATTACGAGTTTGCAAAGATGAGCCCTGCGGGGATTGAGTATTTCATGCAAGATGGTCGCAATTTTACCCCGGAAGTAACTCATGTGAATTGGGATGTAGACCTTGCCGAAAAAGGCGGTTACCCCGACTTTATGCTCAAAGAGATTCACGAACAGCCTCGTGTTGTGCGTGACACCATGGCTGGGCGCATGATTAACGGAGAGCTTACGATTGACGAGCTTGATTTGAGCTATGAAGAGCTCAATCTTATTGATCGCGTGTATGTAATTGCCTGTGGAACCAGCTATCATGCAGGTCTTATTGCCAAGCAGCTTATCGAGCGCTGGGCGCGCATACCAACCGAGGTAGAAGTGGCAAGCGAGTTTCGCTATCGAAACCCCATCATTACCTCAACAACGCTGGTTGTTGCTGTTTCCCAATCGGGAGAGACTGCTGATACCCTGGCAGCCATACGCGATGCACGCATTAAAGGCGCTAAGGTTTTTAGCATCACCAATGTTATCGGTTCGCCTGTGGCGCGTGAAAGCGATGGCGTTATCTATACAAAAGCCAACAAGGAAATTGCGGTAGCTTCAACAAAATCATTTCTCGGCCAGGTTGTGAGCCTTACCATGTTGGCCATGTTGCTGGCGCAAACTAAAAGCATGCTCTCGACTAAAGAGATTCACCTGCTTTTCAGTGAAATGGCTAACACTGCTGAGCAAATCGAAGAGATTCTTGCTGATGATACGGCGATAAAACAAGCTGCTCTAGCCTGTGTTGACGCGGCTTCGGCTTTGTATATTGGTCGCGGTTTCGGCTGCGCTACTTGCTACGAAGGGGCTCTAAAGCTTAAAGAGATTAGCTATTTGCATGCGGAAGCGTACGCAGCTGGAGAAATGAAGCATGGTCCGATCGCCCTTCTCGATTCAGGCTTTCCGGTTATAGCAATCGCCACACAAAGTCCTACCTATGATAAGGTAATATCAAATTTGCAGGAGTGCCGCGCTCGTGAAGCATTAATTATCGCGATTGCAACTGTGGGCGACGAGGAAATCAAAAAGCACGCTGATCATGTCATTTATATTCCAAAGGTCCGCGACGTATTCTCTCCCATTGTAGCTTCGGTGCCGCTGCAGCTTTTTGCCCGCCATATTGCCGTTGCGCGCGGCTGCGATGTTGATCAACCCAGAAATCTTGCGAAGTCGGTGACCGTTGAATAAAGAGAAGCATACTAAAAGCGAAGACCAGCCTATCGAACAAAAGGATGATCAGCCTGTTTCTCCTTCTGTTGAAGAAGAAGAGATGCGACCTTCGCCAAGCTTCGATGAGGCAATAGCACAAGGACAAGTTGGTCTTGGTGTTGATATCGTTGAGATTGCCCGCATGGCTCGTATTATCGAGCGTACTCCAAGCTTTGTGAACAAAATATTTTCAGAAGATGAGCGCGCATACTGCCTTAAAAAATCCTCGCCAGAGACTCATTTTGCTATGCGATTTGCCGCAAAAGAGGCAGTGCTAAAAGCTCTTGGAACGGGTTTTTCTGAAGGCATTGGACCACGCGATATTGAGGTGGGACGCACTAAAAAAGGAAGGCCTTTGGTAATCTTGAAGGGGCGCGCAAAAGAGGTAGCAGAGTCTTACGGCGTTCTTGAAATGCCTCTGTCGCTTTCTTATACCCACCAAGACGCAGTGGCTTGCGCGATGGCAATCACACAGGTATCAGTGAAAGTTGCTGAAGAGAAGGTTGATCCTATGGCTGAACTTGCCAAGCAATTCAAAGAAGCACGCTCTCTCTTAGATGAAATGGATAAGCCAAGTCCTAACGAACAGCTTGAGGAGGAAAACTCCGATGAACAACTATGATGAGGTAAAACTAGCTTCTCTCTTGCCAATACCCGCAGACGACGCAAACAAATACTCTCGCGGAAAAATGCTACTCTTTGCTGGCAGCGAGTTATATCCTGGCGCAGCAATTCTAGCTGCACAAGCAAGTCAGCGTGCAGGAGCAGGGTACACGCAGGTGTATACTGCGTCTCCGGTTGTGCCCCTTATTCAGGGTCGATGCCCTTCTGTGGTTGTGCGCCCGCGCAAAGAAATTACCGAATCTGACTTTGTTGCTACGCAAACGAATCATCCTTGTGCTTATGTTGTAGGTCCAGGATATGATGCAGGAAAAAAGGGTGAGCAGGACACCACGAAGACTGTTCTCAAAAAAGCAAAAGCCCCCGTTCTTGTTGATGGGGGTGGACTGCATGCCTTAATTGAAGTTGATGCGCGTGCATTGTGCACTTCTCGAAAAAAGGAAGGCTATGCCACCATCCTTACCCCGCATGAGGGAGAGGCGGCAATCCTGGCAAAACCAGATGGTCTACCGATAGATGATCCAGCTCAGCTTACCTACGCGCTTGCGCTGGCCTATGAAGCTATAGTGATTCTAAAAGGACCCAATACCTTTATCTCTGATGGTGAACAAGTCTTTTCTCTTTCTCAAGGTAGTCCAGCCCTTGCGAAAGCAGGCACGGGAGATGTGCTCTCAGGCATCATTGGTGCGTTTTTAGCACAGGGAATAGATGCTTTTGATTCTGCGGTGCTTGGCGTAATCGTTCATGCCAAGGCTGGACGTTGTGCAGCGCATAAACTGACTGAAATTTCGGTTACCGCAGAAGATGTGATTGCCCACATCCCTGAAGCCTTTAAAGGACTCCTGCGATTCCGTGATTGCTCCTAAGGCGCAGCTCCAGCGCGAGTGCACTATATAAGTCATGAGATGAGTTCGCGTCAAAAACGAATAGTGCTTTGAGATATCAGTAATCAGGCAACGCGTTTATACTTTTCTGCGGTAACTCCCCGGTAACGAGAAACCATCTCAGGCGTAACGGAGCCTTCACGAGCGAGATATGCGCAAAAGCTTCCGTAAAATGAAACCCAGTTAAAAGGATATGGATTAAAGGGGTTCGGGTTATGGAAAAAAGCAAAAGGCACGATTGGGGTTTGATTCTTGCGGGGGCTTTATTGCTGTTGTGTGGAGGGGTATTTTTCTTCTCTCCTTTAGAATCGCTTGTCGTATTAACCTCGTTTGCGGGAGCGTTTTTTGTCGTAGCGGGTATCTTCAATATCATCACGTATGCGCGTTTTCATAAGACGGGATTAGCGTCAGGTTGGACCATCTTTTATGCAATCCTCGACATTGTTTTGGGATTGATGTTTCTTGTCCACCCAATAGTACTTGCAGGTGTTATTCCGTGGGTTGTTGGTATTTTTGTATTGCTCTTTGGAGCCTATGAATGTGTTGCTGCATTCCGTGCAAAAAAGGTTGGCATCCCAATGTGGGGATGGATTTTGTTCTCAGGTATTCTTGAAATCATTATCGCGTTTTGTTTCTTCTTTGTGCCTGCCAGCTTTATTATCTATATCGCAATTTTCCTTATCCTTCGAGGATTTACCCTCATTATGTTTGGCTGGAATGCCGAGAATGCGAATTGGGAATAATCTATAAAATACATTCCCGGAATCACGCTACAATAAGCCACAGGAAAACACTGCGGTTTGCGGTGAGTTTATAGCGTATGTGCAAGGGAAGGGTTTAGATGGTGCAGCAGAGCTCTCTGTTCGATGATGATGATGTTTCTCCAGATAATGAGGTAAAAAGCCTTATCGAAAAACTGAGAAAGGAAATCGAACACAATAGTTATCTGTACTACGCCCAGGATGCTCCGGTTATCTCTGATGCGGCTTTCGATTCCCTCATGCGTGAGCTTACAGAGCTTGAAGAAGCTCATCCTGAGTATTATGACCCGCATTCGCCCACCCAGCGAATTGGGGGTTATGTAGGAGAGCAGTTTGCCCCAGTTGTCCATCAACAGCGTATGTATTCGCTTGACAATGCAATGGATGTTGGCGAGCTGGATGCTTGGATTCAGCGTGTGCAAGATTTCTTTGGGCATATGGTGCCAGTAGTGTGCGAGCTCAAGATTGATGGTTCTTCAATTGCGCTCAGCTACGATGGAGGCTCACTATCGCGTGCCGCTACGCGAGGTGACGGCGTTACTGGCGAAGATGTTACTGCAAATATCCGAACGGTAAAAGATATACCCTTGCGTTTACGGGCGGAGAGCTTGGTTCAGTTAGCTGACTCAGCTGCAGCCATCGAACTGCGCGGTGAAGTATATATGCCAAAAGCGAGCTTTGAATCGCTTAATCAAGAGTCAGAAAAGCAAGGCAAGCCCGCCTTCGCTAACCCTCGAAATGCAGCCGCAGGAAGTCTTCGACAGAAAGACCCGCAGGTTACTGCATCAAGAGATTTGGCAACCTTTATCTATGCAATCGCTGATGAAACAACTATTGCCGCTGATGGACAGTGGGCATTACTGGAGTGGCTTCGGGCTGCTGGTTTTCATGTTAATCCAGACGTTAAACGTTGCACAAACTCAGAAGAGATTTACGAGTTTTGTGAAAGGGCGCTCTCGCGTCGCGAGGATCTTCCCTACGAGATTGACGGAGTAGTTATTAAGGTAGATTCTTTCGCCCAGCAAAAAAGTATGGGTGCAACAGCGCGCGCTCCACGATGGGCTATCGCTTTCAAGTTTCCCCCAGAAGAAAAAACTACTGAGCTGCTCGATATTACGGTGCAGGTTGGTCGTACCGGAGCGTGTACGCCGGTTGCCGAGCTTAAGCCGGTGCTTGTAGCTGGTTCGGTAGTTTCGCGGGCAACGCTGCACAACATCGATGAAATTCATCGCAAGGATGTGCGAATAGGAGATATTGTCGTTGTACGTAAGGCGGGTGATGTGATTCCCGAAGTTTTAGGTCCGGTGATGAGCCTTCGCCCAGATAGTGCTGTACCCTGGTGCATGCCAAGGCACTGCCCAAGTTGTGGTTCAATCATTGAACGCGAAGAGGGGGAGGCAGCGTTTCGTTGTATTTCCATTGATTGTCCTGCGCAAGCGCTCGAGCGTTTGCTTCATTGGGCAAGTCGTGGTGCCATGGATATTGATGGAATGGGAGAAGAGATTGTATCTCGCCTGATAGATGCAGGTCATCTGACCGATGTTGCCGACTACTACCTTCTTGATGAAAAGATTCTCAGTTCACTTGATATGGGACGTCTTAATAAAGAGGGCGAGGCAATCCGCTTGGGTGAAACTCTTGCAAAAAAGCTTGTGCTCGCTATCGATGAGAGTAAATCGCGAAGCTTTGCTCGTGTTGTGTTTGGGCTTGGCATGCGGCATGTGGGAAAAACTCTTGCTGAGGCAGTTGTTGCTGATTATCCCTCGATTGACGCTCTTTATGAGGCTAGTGAAGAAGACTTAGCTGCAATCGATGGCATTGGCTTAATTATTGCAAAAAGCATCAGGCGCTTCTTGGATACCCCAGATAATCGTGCTGTAGTCGAACGTTTGAGGGCTCTTGGAGTCACCATGGAAGAAGTGCTTTCTGAAGACAATCGTCTGCCTCAAACGTTGAGTGGCTTAAGCTTTGTCCTCACGGGTAGTTTGGTGAAAAGTGGCTTGACGCGAGACGAAGCGGGGTCTTTGCTTAAGGCACGTGGTGCGAAGGTTTCTGGGAGCGTGTCTTCGAAGACAAATTACCTTGTTGCTGGTGAAGCGGCGGGGTCAAAGTATGATAAAGCCCAGAAATTGGGCGTGCCAATTCTGGACGAAGACGCTTTGCTACACATCGTTGAAACAGGGCAGATTCCTCTTATAAGCTAGTTATCGTCCATTGCAATCTTTCTTCGGAAAAGTTGCCAGCATTAAGCAATTGGGTGACGACCGTTCACAGAACTGATGTTAAGAAAATGAAATTCGTAACACGCTTTGCGAATGGTGATGCTATTATGTGTTACTAATCAAGATTTCATAACACTCAGAAATCTTAGAACGTTTAAAACCGCTTGTTCGCACAGCTTTATGGTGGTACAAGCGTAGTTTGCGTGACTACTCGTAAGGAGAGATGAAAGCTATGATGTACACTGCTCGTCGTGATTTTCTCAAACTCGCTGGCGTTGGGATTGCGAGTTTATCTTTTGGTGGATTGCTGGCATCTTGTTCGTCGGGATCGTCATCCTCAGCTGGCTCAAAAAGTAGCGAAGCGGGCGATCAAGTTATCATTGCGATGAATACAGGAAGCGAACCTGCCGCTGGCTTTGATCCTCTTATTTCTTGGGGCGCAGGTGAGCACGTGCATGAACCGCTTATCCAAAGCACGCTCATAACCACTAATGCTGATATGAGCTTCGGGCTTGACCTTGCCACGTCGTATGACTGTAGCGATGATGGTATGCGTTGGACCTTTACTTTACGTGACGATGTAACATTCTCTGATGGAGAGCCTGTAACCGCAGATGATGCTGCATTCACCATCCGAGGCATTCTGAACTCGGAAGGCTCTGAAATCGATTTAAGCATGATTAAAGATGCGCATGCTGAAGACGCACATACCCTGGTTATTGACATGGAAAAGCCCTACAATGCATTGCTTTACACTTTGGCGGTTGTGGGAATCGTGCCCGAGCATGCGTATAGTGAAAGCTATGGACGGAGCCCTATTGGTTCTGGTCGCTATTTGCTTGAACAGTGGGATGAGGGTCAGCAGATAATCTTGGTTGCCAACCCGGATTATTATGGTGAAGCGCCCCGCATGAAAAAGGTAATTGTAGTGTTTATGGAAGAGGATGCCGCCTTGGCTGCCGTTCGCTCTGGTGAAATCGACATCGCATTTACAAGCTCTGCCTTCAGCAATCAAGAGGTGGAAGGTTTTGAGCTTCTAGCTTGCGAAACAGTTGATAGTCGAGGGATTTCTTTGCCAATGGGTCCAACAGGTTCTCTTCGTGCAGATGGCTCTGTTGAGTATCCAGCAGGAAATGAGGTAACGCGAGATGAGGGTCTGCGTAAAGCCATGAATTATGCTCTCGATCGCGAGGCGATGGTTACCAATGTCTTAAACGGCTACGGTTCACCTGCCTATAGCGTGTGCGATGGTATGCCCTGGGCAACAGAGGATATGAAGGTAGATACTAATCGCGAAAAGGCGCAACAAATTCTTGACGAAGCGGGATGGAAGAAAAACTCTGAAGGCATTCTTGAGAAAGAAGGTCAGCTGGCAGCCTTTACGCTTGTGTACTCTGCGGGAGATTCTACGCGCCAAGCTTTGGCGACAGAGTTCTCAAACCAGATGAGTGAGCTTGGCATCAGTGTGAAAACCGAAGGACTCAGCTGGGATGATATATACCCACGTCAGTTCAGCGATCCTATACTGTGGGGTTGGGGCTCAAATTCTCCCACCGAGTTATACGAGCTGAATTACTCGAGCGGTTGGGGAAACTTTTCTGGCTATAATTCGCCAACGAGCGATGCCTATTTTGATGAGGCTTTGGCTACGCCAGAGATTGCCGATTCATATGACTTATGGCATAAAGCTCAGTGGGATGGTAAGAGTGGGCCAGCGCCACAAGGTGAAGCTAGCTGGGTATGGTTGGTTAACGTGGATCACCTGTATTTCAAGCGTAAAGGCCTTGATGTGGCTGAGCAAAAACCTCACCCGCATGGGCATGGTTGGTCGCTGGTCAACAATGTTGATAGGTGGTCTTGGGATGCCTAGTGTGCTCAAGCCTAGAAGCTTCATCACGGTAGATCTTTGCAGGGCGTCTACCGTGATGCTGTAAGGTGAACATGATGACCTGTTTTGTTTTGCGCGATAGATCGCTGCAAAAAGTGCTTTCGTATCATTTCCTTAAAGGATAAAACGATATGTATCGCTTCATTGGACGCACCTTTCTTCGTTTTGTTTTGCTCATGATTGCCGTTAGTATGGTGGTCTTTTTTCTTGTGAGTATCTCGCCAATCGATCCGGTGCAGGCTAATGTTGGCCAGGTAGCATATATAAACATGAGCGAAGAGAAAAAAGCCGCGCTTAGCAGCTATTGGGGCGCTGATACTCCTATGTGGGAGCGTTATATAAACTGGGCTTCTTCGCTTTTGCAGGGAGACATGGGTACTTCGTTGCGCTACAACGATTCTGTGACAAACGTTATTGCCACACGCGCCTTGAATTCGCTTGCCTTAATGGGCTTGGCTTGGATTACTAGTGGCGTACTGGGATTCGTTCTTGGCTTGCTTGCCGGCATGTATCGTGGCAAGGCTTTTGATAAAGTTATCAAGCTTTACTGCTATACCCTCTCTTCGACGCCCACATTCTGGTTGGCACTCATATTCCTCATCGTATTCTCAGTTGTCTTGGGCTGGTTTCCTTTTGGGTTTTCTGCACCCATTGGGGTTGCAGCTGTTGATGTAACCATATTCGATTCACTTCACCATATGATTCTGCCTGCACTTACGCTCTCGTTAATCGGAGTGGCGGGAATTGCCTTGCATACGCGCGAAAAAACAATTGATGTCATGGAAAGCGATTATGTCCGCTTTGCTCTTGCACGCGGTGAGAGTCGTTGGCAAGCCCTTCGTCATCATGGTTTACGCAACCTTGCTCTTCCGGCCTTAACCTTACAGTTTGCCTCGATTTCCGAGATTTTCGGCGGCTCGGTTTTAGTGGAGCAGGTTTTTTCGTATCCCGGTCTTGGTCAAGCTGCGGTAACAGCTGGTCTCGGAGGCGATGTGGCTTTGCTTGCAGGAATCGCGCTCGTGTCGGCAGCTTTGGTGTTCGGAGGCAACTTCGTTGCAAATATTTTGTATGGAGTTATTGACCCGCGCATGAGGGAGGGGGAGCAAAATGGCGAAAGCATCTGAGGTTCCTGTTCTTCATCAGGCGAAATCAGTAAGAATCGACAATCGTCTTTTGAGTCCTATCCTTTTTGTTGCAGCGGTTCTTGCTTTGGTGGGTGTTGTGATAGCAGGAGTCTGTTTGGGGGATGTGGCGAATGCTTCAGATTTCTCTAACAAGAACCAGGCTCCGAGTCTGGCGCACTTTTTTGGTACTGATTGGATGGGCCGCGATATGTTTACGCGTACCCTCTCGGGATTGTCGACTAGCATACTGGTGGGGCTTCTTGCTGCGGGAACTTCGTCGATTATTGCTTTGATTCTGGGATCGCTTGCTGCCTTGGGCGGAAAACGCGCAGATGCAGTGGTTAGTTGGTTGATTGACCTTATGATGGGCCTTCCTCATATTATTTTGTTGGTGCTCATTTCTTTTGCGATTGGAAAGGGATTCTGGGGTGTGGCGATCGGTGTTGCTCTCACGCACTGGGCAAGTCTTGCTCGCGTTGTGCGTGCTGAGATACTTCAGTGTAAAGAATCAGATTTCGTGGCTGTTGCCCGCAAGCTAGGAAAAAATCGCTTGCACATTGCCCTTAATCATATGCTTCCTTATGTATTTCCGCAGTTTCTCGTAGGACTCATACTTCTTTTTCCTCATGCTATCTTGCACGAAGCGGCACTAACCTTCCTTGGTTTTGGACTCTCTCCCGACCAAGCTGCAATCGGCATTATCCTCAGTGAGTCTATGAGCTATCTATCTGCAGGAATGTGGTGGCTCGCTGTGTTTCCAGGCATCGCTCTTATAGCGGTTGTGCTGCTGTTCGATTTGGCGGGAACAAGTTTACGAAAGCTTATTGATCCTCATACGGCGCAGGAGTGAGGTGGGCATATATGGAAGATGTTTACAATCATAAGCATTCAACGCACGAGCGAGCGCAGAAACACCACGGGCACAGCCATGCGCATGAGACTCAGCATCTTGGCGGTCATCATCTAATTACTGTTGAGGATCTCAGCATCGGTTTTACTATGTATGACCGTGAGAAACGTTCGGCTTTCCGAGCTCCTCGCAAACAGGTATCCATCATCAATAATCTCAATCTTTCGGTGCATGCTGGCGAAATTCTTGCCCTCGTGGGTGCTTCGGGGTCAGGTAAGACCTTGCTTGCAGATACCCTTATGGGAATGTTTGAGCCAAATGTGGAAGTGCAAGGCAGGATTTGGTTTGATGGTGAAGTGCAGGATGCGAACTCTTTGGCGCGATTGAGGGGGCAAGGTATTTCACTCGTGCCACAAAGTATCACTCACCTTAATCCTTTGATGCGAATCGGCAAGCAAGTTCGCGGAATTTCGAAAGGCTCAACGCATCGAGTCGAAAAGCAGCGCGAGTTATTTCGTCGGTACAACTTAGATGAATCCGCAGAGCGGCTCTATCCGCATCAGATTTCAGGAGGGATGGCGCGACGAATTCTTCTGATTAGCGCTCTCATCGACGATCCACGGCTTATTATTGCCGACGAACCTACCCCGGGGCTTGATTTAGACCTTGCGGTTAAAGCGATGGAGGACTTCCGAGAGTTTGCTGGTGAAGGAAAGGGTGTGCTGCTTATCACACACGATATCGAGCTCGCTTTACGCGTGGCAGATCGTGTGGCGGTGTTTAAAGATGGCACAGTTGTTGAAGAAACCGCAGTTCAAAATTTCTCTTCACCTGATTTGCTCGAGCACCCCTTCAGTAAAGAGCTTTGGCATGCCTTGCCAGAACATGATTTCTCGGCAAACGCGCCGTCTTTGTCTGAGAGAGAGGATTCTTCATGCTAGAAGCTTATAACATTTCTTTTGCATATCCTCAACACGCACCCCTTTTTGAGAACTTAAATTTGTGTGTTTTGCCAGACGAGAGGGTGGCTTTGAGTGCTCCATCGGGCTTTGGAAAAACAACTCTTGCAAAGATTTTATCTGGCTATCTTGCACCAACAAAGGGCACAGTAAGCTGCGACGATAAACCTTTGTTAGTGAAAGGGTTCTCGCCGGTTCAGCTTATTTGGCAGCACCCAGAAATGGTTGTTGACCCTCGACTTCGACTTGAAAAGACACTGAGCGAAGCAGGCAGCTACAGCTTAGATCTTCTTGAGCGTTTAGGTATCAGGCAAGAGTGGCTCGGTCGTTATCCGCACGAGCTTTCGGGTGGAGAATTACAGCGAATTTGTATCGCTCGCGCTCTTGTTACAAATCCGAGGTATCTCATTGCAGACGAAATGACAACAATGCTCGATGCAGTCACCCAAGCGCGGATTTGGAAGGTGTTGCTCGAAGAAGTTGAGCGCGCGCATATCGGACTGATTTTTGTGTCTCATGCTCCTGCGCTTAGTCAAAGGATTGCAACACGCATTGTTACGCTCGGTTGACGGAGTTTTTTATTCGGAATACCATAAAGCACAGCTTGGATTTTTTGGATCTGCTGTTGGTGCAGACAGCACCTGGCGGTGATTGCTCTATAAATAAGCCTTTGAACAGCGCATGATAGGAATTATTTCGTGATTACAAAGCGCAAAACCCTCAGTTACTTCATCGTTTTTGCTCTAAGCCTGCTCTTCATAGCTGCACTGGTGGCTTGTTCGGGTGAGCCTTCACCAGAGCAGGAAACTTCGGAGCAGGCAGATACGCAGGATTCGGTTACTAAGATAGAATTACGCTGTATCGTTGACGAAAAGCTTGAATCTGTGTTCGTAGAACTCCAAGAGCTCTACATGAAAGAGAATAAGGATATTAGTTTCGCAAAAAACGAGCACGAACTCACCGAAGATCTTGCTCAGTCAATTGCTGCGGATAATCTCATCCTCGATTCACCCGCCCCCGATGATACAGACAAGAAGAGTACAGATTCAAACTCGTATGCAGACGCAATTGTCGTTTCGTCGCGAGAGGCTATGGATGAAGTAGAGGAGCTTGGCGTAATAGATTTAGGTACGCGCTTTGATTTGGTGACGAGCGATTTGGTTATTGTCGCGCCAAAAGATTCACCACTTGAAGAAGTAGAGTGGACAGACATCGCCTCGGGTGCGTATGTGATTGCCCTTGCTGATGAGGGTTTTTTGTCAGGTGTTGCAGCTCGTCAGGCTCTCTCATCGCTCGAGAGCTCCCATGATGCAACAACGGCAGAAAATCCTGAATCCGATCAACAAAGTGAAGAAAGTAGTTCTCCTACGCTGACAACAGTTTCTGTTGCTAGTCTCGAAGAGTTTCCAGCGCTTCTCCAGAGTGGAGGCGCTAATGTAGGTCTGATGTATGCTTCTGATGCCGTCCAGAATAAAGAGCTTCGCGTAGTGGGTGAGGTGCCAAGTAATGTCTATACTGCGCTAGTTTATCCTGCTGCCATCATTGCTCATGCGGAGCTTTACGAAGAAATGGCTAGCTTTTATGCCTGGATTTCCTCAAACGAGGCAGCTCAGAAGGTATGGCTCAAACACGGCTTTCATTTCCCTGGCTAAGTAAGGCTTAAGCTAAAGAATTGTTTCGCTTTAGAGAACTTTAGGTTTTTTCAGAATTATGCAGTCAGCTAAATAGCTTGTGAGCCTTTCGATAACTACTTCTTTCCAAATTAAAAAATACCTGGTCACATATTGTGAATGAATAAAGGTTTTTGCCGCCACTCACTATTTTGAGGAGAGGGAGGCATTGGCAGTGCGAAGAAGGTGTGCGACAAATGCCTCATCATTTTTATGCCCTATGCTACAATAACCAGCTGAAAAGGACAGAACACGAAAGGTCGATTTCATGTCAGGGCATTCTAAATGGGCAACCACTAAACATCGTAAAGCCGCACAAGATGCAAAGCGTTCAGCACTCTTCTCAAAGCTATCTCGCAACATCACGGTAGCAGCAAAAGAGGGGGGCGATCCGAGTCCCGAAAACAATGCATCGCTTGCAGCTGCTATAGAAAAAGCGAAGAGCTATTCGCTTCCTAAAGACAAGATAAAGACCGCAATAGATAAAGCCTTCGGTAGCGGTAAAGATGCTGCAAATTATGAAACGGTAATCTATGAAGGCTATGGACCTGCTGGAATTGCCGTGTATTGCGAAGCTCTCACCGATAACCGCAATCGTACGGCAGCAGATGTTCGTGCAGCTTTTTCTCATTCAGGTGGAAATCTTGGAACCTCTGGCTCAGTTGCGTTTCAGTTCGAGCGAAAAGGTCAAATCATCATCGAGAAGAGTAGCTGCCCTGACGAAGATGAGTTCATGCTTGCTGTTGCAGAAGCTGGTGGCGACGATTACGAAGATGCTGAAGAAGAGTGGATCGTAACTACCGCACCTACCGATTTGATGGCCGTAAAAGGCGCACTTGATGAGGCGGGCATCGCCGTAAAAGGCGCCGAACTTATCATGGAGCCGTCAACGCCCGTAGAAGTAAGTGTGAGCGATGCAAAAAAGGTTATGCGTCTTGTAGACAAGCTCGAAGAGCTCGAGGATTTGCAGAACGTGTACCATTCTATGGATATCACCGACGAGATTGCCGCAGCTTTCGACGAATAAATCTGTCCCATACGTTTCGAGGTGTTCGGATGAGCGCGAGCGAAGAGATGATTGAGAGGGGAGTGGCCATGCTACGTGCTGGTCGTCCCCTTATTTTTCCTACCGACACTGTCTATGGTTTGGGAGTGGCGGTAGGTCTTGCCGATTCCCCTGAGATTTTATACGAATTGAAGAAGCGTGATTTTGGAAAGCCCGTTGCTTGGTTAGTTGATAGCGCGAATGCGCTGCGCGAATACGGCAGAGATATACCGGAGTACGCTGAGATCTTGGCTCAAAGCTTCTGGCCAGGCCCGCTTACTCTCATCGTTCAAGCGTCGTCTGCGGTGCCTAAGAGCTATCTTGCTGGCGATTCAACTATTGCGCTGCGCATGCCTCAAAATAAATGTGCTCTCGAGCTCATAAGGCGAGTAGGTTTGCCCTTGGCAACCACCTCCGCAAATATGAGTGGCTACGACGCTCCACAACACTTTGAAGATATTGATGCTGGCTTGCTAGAGCAAGTTGGTTTGGCGCTGCGTGATGATTCACCTAAAACAGGCTCGCCTTCAACAATTGTCGATTGTCAACAAAACCAACCGATTGTTCTCCGGCAAGGTACGATAAGCGAAAGCGACATTCGACTGCTAGGATAATCTCATGACTCAAATCAACCCATCAGAGCTCAGTTATCCCTCTCAAGATGGACGAACCGCGATTCACGCATTGCTTTGGATTCCCCAATCCGGCGAGGCTCGAGCTATTATCCAAATCACCCATGGTATGGAAGAGTATGCGCTGCGCTACCAAGGTTTCGCAAGCTATCTTGCTCACCACGGATTCATCGTGTGCGCGCAAGACCTGCTTGGGCATGGACGCTCGGTTGTTTCAGCAGAGGATTTAAGCTGTATTCCAGCTAAGACGGGCAAAGACATTCTGATAGAGGATGCTCATGCATTACGTAAGATAATGACGGAGCGATATCCTAATCTGCCTTATATCATGTTTGGGCATTCGATGGGCAGCTATCTTATGCGTTGCTATGTTGCACGTCATGGAGCGCATTTGGCTGCCGCAGTTCTGTGCGGAACGGGAAATATTGCTCCTGCGATGTCTTCTGCCGGTACCTTGCTTGCTCGACTGATTGCGAAACTCAAAGGTGAGCGAGCACGTAGCTCTTTGCTTGCACGCATGGGAACCGGAGCGTATTCTTCGCGTATAGAAAACCCTCGGACGCCTCTTGATTGGCTCAGCATAGACCCTGCGGTTGTGGATGACTATATTGCTGATCCCTTATGCGGAATTCCCTTTTCTGCCGCTTCATATGCAGTACTTACCTCATTAACCAAAGACGCAGCTTCTTCCTCCATGGCGAAAGCTGTGCCTCAAGAGCTCCCCGTTTTCTTTATTGCTGGAGCTCTTGACCCGGTGGGAGATAACGGGAAGGGAGTTGAGCAAGCTGCTCAGTTGCTTCGAGATGCAGGTCTTTCTCGAGTCGATGTGAAGCTCTATGAAGGCCTGCGTCACGAGATTCTCAATGAGCCTGCAAAGCAGCAGGTCTATACTGATGTTGTGGCATGGATAGAAGAACAAATTGGTTGAGGTTAGGAGTCGCCGTGGCACGTGATTACATCATAGCGCTTGATCAAGGTACAACTTCGTCGCGGGCAGTTCTCGTTGATCGTGAGGCTTCAATACGAGGAATGGCGCAAAGAGGCTTCGAGCAGATATATCCTGAACCGGGATGGGTCGAGCATGATCCCAACGAGATTCTTGCCAGTCAAATAACTTGCTTAGAGGAGCTCCTCAAAACGCAGAACATGGATGCCAGCTACATTGACAGTATTGGAATAACCAATCAACGCGAAACTACCGTTGTGTGGAATCGCGAAACGGGCAAGCCCGTGTATAACGCAATCGTGTGGCAGTGTCGAAGAACAGCGGAGATAATTGAAGAACTCTGCTCTTCATCAGAGGTGGCTACGCGTATTACGAAAACAACGGGGCTCATTCCCGATGCTTATTTTTCTGCAAGTAAGATTAAATGGATTCTTGATAATGTGGAAGGTGCACGTGCGGATGCTGAAGCGGGAAAGCTCTGCTTTGGCACAATCGATAGCTGGCTTATATGGTCTTTGACCGGCGGTTCTGTGCACGCCACCGACCTTACTAATGCAAGTCGCACGATGCTTTTTGACATCCATAGCGGACAGTGGAGCACATGGTTATGCAATCTTTTTGGCATACCGAATTCAATGTTGCCAGAGGTAAGGCCTTCTTCAGGCGATTTCGGAGAGCTTGTATACCCGGAATGCGCGAAGGGCTTGCGAATCCGTAGTGTTGCAGGAGACCAACAGGCAGCTCTTTTTGGGCAATGCTGTTTTGAGCCTGGTGAGGCAAAAAACACCTACGGCACCGGCTGTTTTCTCCTCATGAATACGGGCACGAAAGCTTGTGAATCTAAGAATGGCTTGGTGTGCACAATTGCAGCTTCAGCTCCTTGCAGCTCACAAATTGAGTATGCGCTAGAGGGAAGCGTTTTTATGGCAGGTGCGCTTATTCAGTGGCTACGAGATGGTTTAGGAATTATCAAAAGTTCGCGTGAATCAGAATTGCTTGCACGAAGCGTCAAAGATACAGCGGGAGTATATGTCGTACCTGCTTTTACAGGCCTCGGCGCACCCTATTGGGACGCGAATGCCCGTGGTGCCGTATATGGCTTAACTCGGGGCACAACAAGCGCGCATATAGTGCGAGCTGCGCTAGAATCATTGGCGTATCAGGTATATGATTTGGTGAGTGCAATGGAGGAAGACGCTGAATCCAACATTGTTGCCCTTAATGTTGATGGCGGAGCTGCACAAAATGACTTCCTAATGCAGTTCCAAAGCGATATACTCGACTGCGTTTTGGTTCGACCCAAAAATATTGAAACAACGGCTACCGGCGCTGCGTTTCTTGCTGGCCTAGCTTCAGGGTTTTGGGAGAGCACCAGTCAAATTAAGTCGTTTCGTGGTGTGGAAAAAGAATTTTCGCCACATATGCAGGAAACGAAAAGGGATGATTTGCTTCAAGACTGGGCACGCGCAATACAGAGAACAAGAAGTGATTTTTAATCCAGTAAGAAAGAGGAGAGCGGGTAATGAGAGTATCGATTGCATCGGATCATGCAGGGTTTGCGGTTAAGCAAAAACTAATCATCTACCTGCAAGATTTGGGGCATGAGGTGGTTGATCAAGGTCCCGAAAATGATGAACGGGTAGATTATCCCGATTATGCGGCGCGTGTTGCAGAGTCGGTACTTTCGGGAGAAACCGAGCGCGGCATTCTTGTGTGCGGAACTGGCATAGGTATGGCGATGAAGGCAAATAAGTATTCTGGCATTAGAGCAGCAAATGTTACAACGGCAGAATTCGCAGCTTTAAGCCGTGAACATAATGATGCGAATGTGCTATGTTTGTCAGCGCGCTTCGTAGATATCAAAGTGAATGAATCGATCATCGACGCATTCTTGAACACTGAGTTCGGTAAAGGACGCCATGCTCAGCGTGTCGAAAAGATCGGTTGATGAAGGAGGAAAAGGAATGAAAGAATCTGCAGTAAAGAATGTTCGCATATGGGCTGTCGTTGCACTTTTGATTGTCAGCTGCTTTGCTCTTTTGGCTTGCCAGTCAGAAGAAGATGCACTTCGTGCGAAGGCTGACTCTGATTTAGCTGAAGTAAAGAACATCAATGACGAATCATTGAGTCAAATGGTTGATGAGATGGGCGTTGATTCAACGCTCGAGATGTTCCAAATCGACAGCAAAGAGCTTCTGAAGAGCTGGCTCGAAGGCTTTGACTATTCGGTCGACGATGTGAAGGTTGACGGCGACACCGCAACCGTAACAGCCACTTTGCACTACAAGTCGCTTGAAGAGGCTATGACCAACTGGCAGACAGAGTTCACAACCTTGCTCACTGACGAGTCGGTAGCTAACATGACTGAAGATGAGCTTTACAAGGCAGCAGGTGTTATGCTGATGGACTGCATCAATGAGGCTTCTATGACTTCATCTACGGTTGATATTCCTTACGAGAAGGTTAGCGGAACATGGGATGCATCTTCTGATGCAGAAAGCGTATTAAGCGAAGCTTTTGCGGGTAGTCTCGCTTAAGTCGTATAACGCATACGAATTATTTTTATCGGCCGCATGCTTGTGCGGCCGATTTTGTGTGTTTTGCGTTACTATATCGAGGTGTTCCAAGTAACAGAATTTCGCCGTGTTTAAGAGAGAGGTTGACCTCATGTGCTCACAGTACGTCTCCCAGTCCGACCCGATTGTCGCCGACATGTTATCCGCAGAGCTTGCGCGCCAACGTTCGAGCGTCGAATTGATAGCTTCGGAGAACTTTACTTCGCTTGCCGTTATGGAAGCAGTAGGAAGTGTTCTTACGAATAAATATGCTGAAGGATACCCGGGCAAACGTTACTATGGTGGCTGCGAAAAGGTTGATCTTGTCGAAGACCTTGCACGTGATCGGGCTTGTGAGCTCTATAATTGCGATTTTGCTAATGTACAGCCCCATTCTGGCGCGAGCGCTAACTTTGCTGCTTATATGGCAACAATCGAGCTCGGAGATACGGTGTTAGGAATGAGCCTCGATCATGGCGGACATCTCACACACGGATCGCCGGTTAACTTCTCAGGCAAGTTTTACAATATTGTTCCGTATGGCTTAGATCCTGAAACCGAAACCATTGATTACGACGCGGTAGAAAAACTAGCCAAGTCAACAAAGCCACGCATGATTGTTGCTGGCGCATCGGCATACCCACGCGTCATTGATTTTGAACGTATGAGTGCAATTGCAAAAGAAGTGGACGCTTTGTTTATGGTTGATATGGCGCATATTGCCGGCTTGATTGCTGGTGGTGCGCATCCAAGTCCTTTCCCTTATGCAGATATCGTTACCTCAACAAGTCATAAAACGCTTCGCGGTCCTCGCGGCGGCTTCGTGCTTACCAACAATGAGGATATTGCCCTCAAGGTCGACAAGGCAGTGTTCCCTGGTCTTCAAGGCGGTCCATTGATGCATGTTGTTGCTGGAAAAGCAGTTGCTTTTGGCGAAGCGCTTGAGCCTGAATATAAGAGCTATATCGAGCAGGTTGTTGTTAATGCTAAAAAGCTTGGTGAAGGCATGATAGATGGTGGTCTGCGTCTCGTATCTGGTGGTACGGATAATCATCTTTGCCTGGTGGATCTTACTGCTTCTGGCGTGACTGGTAAAGATGCCGAGCGCCTACTCGAAGAAGTGGGTCTCACGGTAAATAAAAACACTATTCCAAACGAAACTCTTTCTCCTTTTGTCACAAGTGGTATCAGGGTTGGAGCTGCGGCAGCTACCACGCGTGGATTCAATGGTGAAGACTTCTATGAGGTTGGCCAGCTCATTGCCGCTACGGTGTTTAATGCAGATAACGAATCAAAGCGCACGAGCATTGCCGCTCAGGTTCAAAACATCCTCGAAAAATATCCGCTCTATCCCGAGCTTGATTACTAGGAGTTCTTTGATGGCCCCGCAATACGATCGCGTTACCGTGCTGGATCATCCTTTGATTCAGCACAAGCTTACCTTGCTGCGTGCAAAAGAGACATCGATGAAAGATTTCCGACAGCTTTTGCGAGAGCTGTCGATTCTGGAAGGCTATGAGGCCACAAAAAATCTGCCACTCATCGACTTCAAAATAGAAACGCCCATTCAGCCTATGATTGGTCAGATTATAGAAGGTACGCGAATCACTGTCGTACCCATTCTTCGAGCTGGCTTGGGTATGCTCGAAGGAGTGCTCGAGTTGCTTCCTTCAGCGCGGGTGGGACACCTTGGTATGTATCGTGATCCAGAAACGCACGAGCCTGTCGAGTATTACGCAAAACTTCCCGAAGGCATACAAGACTCTCGCGTTTATGTGATTGATCCGATCCTTGCAACAGGGGGTTCAGCTGAGGCTGCTATCGCGAATCTGCGTGCTCGCGGAGTCAAAGATGTAACTTTGCTGGTAATCGTTGCAGCCCCTGAAGGCGTTGAAAGGGTCTTGGCGGCTGATCCAGATGTGCATATTTATACCTGCACAATTGACGATGGCCTCAACGAGAACGCTTATATCGTTCCT
This sequence comes from Raoultibacter sp., assembly GCA_050945135.1. Classification (GTDB taxonomy): domain Bacteria; phylum Actinomycetota; class Coriobacteriia; order Coriobacteriales; family Eggerthellaceae; genus WRIS01. Next base: position 8,479 of record JBMNSJ010000003.1, on the reverse strand, counting down.
GGTCTCGGAGATGCTGGAGACCGTATTTCTGGTACCATCTAGCTTAGTAGTAAGCCCTAAGAGAGGAAATAGGATGAGTATTGAACCACTGGAGCGTCCCTCCTGGGATGAATACTTCATGAAGCTGGCTCACGAAGTAGCCACGCGAACCACCTGTCTTCGCCGCGCAGTTGGAGCGGTTGTTGTTAAAGACAGACGCATCCTTGCCACGGGCTATAACGGAGTGCCAACAAATATCAGCCATTGTTCTGAAGCGGGATGCTTACGTATGGAACTGGGAGTTCCAAGCGGGCAGCGTCATGAAATATGTCGCGGTCTTCATGCTGAGCAGAATGCCATTATTCAAGCTGCACGCTATGGGATTGACATCTCATCTTCTTCTATATACATCACAACACAACCGTGTATCGTGTGCGCAAAAATGATTATTAATGCAGGCATCGAAGAAATAGTGTATGAGAATCCTTACCCTGATGAGTTGGCTATGTCAATGATAAATGAAGCAGGCATCAAAACAAGGATTTTCGAGTCCTAGCCAACTTCTTTTTATCCTCAAAATGTGGAGAGCGAGACCGCATCTGACCACGCAAAATGCCACTCACCCGCTGTTAATCGCATTTTAGCTTTTCTCGTCAACTCCTTGTAATAATCCGATACCATATCTCATGTCTTAAACGAGAATGATTGATTCATTGAAGTGGAAAGCGGGATATGGTTTTCTCGATTTTGCTAGGGGCGCTATCAGGGATTTTGGGTTTTCTACCTTTGATTTTCGGAATGCGTCTAGCGCAAAAAGCGACACCGACGAGCAATCTGGGTCACGCCGGAGCTCTGCTGCTCGGGGTGCTGCTTTCTTTTTTGATTATCGCGGTTACGATGGTCCTCTGTTTAGTGATAGCACGAGATGCAGCATTCTCGTTTGTTATCGCCGAGGCAGCAGGTCTTATCGGGACCGGAGTGGTATACGGTATTTATAAGTTAGTACGTAAGTAGGAAGAGGAAAGGGCTCATAAGTGGAAGAAAACACTAGCGTCGATCCTATAACGCAACTAGGTGCGGGGGCTGAGCATCTTAAAGACGCACTGATGAATCCAGCGCCAATTTGGGAATCGGGACCAATCGTTTTTACGCAGTACAACCTATTCATGGTTATCGGTTTGGTGGTTACCCTTCTAGTTGTAATTTTGGTAGGACGCAAACTCACTCTTGTTCCCCAGAACAAATTCACTCACATGGTCGAGTACGGTTATCAGTTTGTACGCGATGATATGTGTGCTGGCGTTATCGGACCAGGCTTTAAGAAGCATGTGCCCATCTTTGCAACAATGTTCTTCTTTATCCTTATCTGTAATGTTATCGGTCTTTTGCCGGGGTCAAAAACGGCAACGGGATCGATTTCGTGTACCTGGGCCCTTGCGGTAATCTCGTTTGTTTACTTTAACTACTGGGGCGTTAAGGCTCTTGGTGGTTGGCACTACATCAAGTCCTATATGCCTGCTGGCATGAAGGGTCCTATGGGCTTGTTTCTCTGGTTTCTCGAGTTTGTCTCTATGATTCTTCGTGTGCTTACGCTGGCTGTTCGTCTTTTTGGCAACATGTTTGCAGGCCACATGCAGCTGGGTATCTTTGCACTGGCTACAAGCATTTTCATCAGCACTGCTATTGCAAATGCTGATTTTCTTACCGCGCTTCCGGCTGTTGCCTGGTTTGCGCTCCTGCTCTTTATCTATGCACTTGAGTGTCTTATTGCATTCTTGCAGGCATACATCTTTACCGTACTTAGCACGTCCTATGTTCAGATGGCAACATCTGATCACTAGTTATTGGATTTGATCGGCTTATCCACGGTCGGTTGATATACAGCACCTAACCTTTTGGGATTACCCAAAAAAAGTTAAAGGAGGAAATTGTGGAAACAGTTTTAGTTCTAACGACGTTGAAGGTAGTGGGCTACGGTCTTGCAGCAATCGGACCTGGTATTGGTATCGGTATTGCCTGCCATGGTTGTTGTTTAGCTACCGCTCGCCAGCCTGAGATGCAGGGTCGCTTCTTTACCTTGTTCATCATGGGTGCAGCTCTTTCAGAAGCGCTTGCGCTACTCGGCTTCGTTCTTGCCTTCATCTTTTAATCGACCGCGACAGAATCTGTACGTCAGAGTAAAAGCATGAAGGAGGAATGCAAGTGAAATCAAGAGCAATAAAGAATACTGCTCTCGCAGGGTTAGGGATAGCGGCTGTATGCATGCTTATCCTTGCTTTCCCGACACTCGCATTTGCCAGTGAAGATGGAGGCAGTGCAGGTATCGCGACTATTCTTCCCAAGATGGAAGAATTCATTCCGATGCTCATATGCTTCATCATTTTGGTAGTAATCCTCGGTAAATTCGGTTGGCCAATGTTCGAAGGCATGATGGACAAGCGCGCCAACACAATCAAGGAATCCCTTGAGAAATCCGAAGAGGCTCGTGTTGAAAGTGAGCGTGTTCTAGCTGAGTATAAGCAGCAGCTTGCTGAGGCAAAAACAACTGCTGCGCAGATTGTTGCTGAAGCGAAGAACACCGGTGAAGCAGTCAAGGCTGACATCACTGCGAAAGCTCAAGAGGAAGCATCCTCAATGATCGAAAAAGCGAAAAATGCGATTGAATCAGAGAAGAAAGCAGCTATCGCTGAGCTTCAGGGTTCAGTAGCCGATACTTCAATTGCTGTCGCATCGCGCTTGATCGGGGATGACCTCAATGACGATGAGCATCGTAAAATCATAGAACACTATGTGAACGAGGCAGGTAATTTCAATGCCAACTAATCGTCTTGTCATCAAAGAGAAGGTTGCCACGTATGCTGCTGTCTTGTTAGACGGTTTGCATGAGGTAGGCGGACAAGATGCCGTGATCGAAGGTCGAGCACAGCTGGAGTCTATAAACAACTATATTCGGACAAGCATTGACTTGACCGGAGCTCTCCTTGATCCATCGTTTAGCCCTGAGCAGCATAACCAGCTTGTAAGGAATCTCCTTACCGACTTGAATGCCCAGCCGGTGCTAATCGATGTTCTTGCTGTGATGGCAGAACGTGGTGATATTGAATTGCTTCCACGTGTGTGGACAAGCTTTGTAGAACAGCTTGAAGAGAAGTTCGACGTGACGGTTCTCGATGTAACAACATCGGTCGCCCTCGACGACGGTCTTCGTGAAATTATCCGTAATAAAGCTGTCAAGGATTTAGGGACTAATGTTGTTTTGCGTGAGCATATCGACGGGTCTATTCTTGGCGGAATTGTAATGAGCGCTAAGGGGCAGCGAATCGATGCAAGCATCCAATCGCAACTCGAAAACGCTCGCAATGTGCTTAAACAATCAACAGATGGAGGTGAAAGCTAGTGACTGAAATCACCGCGAAGTCTATTGACGAGGCATTGCGCAAGCAGCTTGACGCTTTAAATACGAGCGTTGAATCTCGTGAGGTCGGCACTGTTATTCAGGTCGGCGACGGTATTGCACGTATCGATGGCCTGAAAGGCGCGATGGCCGGCGAGCTCTTAGAATTTGCCAGTGTCGATGGAAAGACCGTATACGGTTTGGCCCAAAACCTCGAAGAAGAGGAAGTTGGTGCCGTACTCCTGGGTGACGTCACCGCAATCAAAGAAAACGACCAGGTTAAAACAACGGGTCGTGTCGTAGAGGTTCCTTCGGGCCGTGAAATGATCGGCCGCGTTGTGAATCCGCTTGGTATGCCAATTGACGGTAAAGGTCCAATCAAGGCTGAAGGAATGAGGCCTGTAGAATTCAGGGCTCCTGGTGTTATTGAGCGTCAGCCAGTAGAAGAGCCCATGCAAACGGGTATTCTTGCTATCGACTCAATGATTCCTATCGGACGTGGTCAGCGTGAGCTTATCATTGGTGACCGCCAAACCGGTAAGACATCAATTGTTCTTGATACCATCATTAACCAAAAAGGCAAAGGCATGATATGTATCTATGTCGCCATCGGTCAGAAAGCTTCGACCGTAGCCGGTTTGGTTGAATCCCTTGAGCGTCATGGCGCTATGGATTACACAATTGTTGTTTCTGCTTCGGCTTCCGACTCTGCTCCTTTGCAGTACATCGCTCCGATGGCAGGCGCTGCTATTGGCGAGTTCTTCATGTACAACGGAGAAGATGGCAAGCCAGCTAACGCTGAGAATCTAGGACGTCACGTTCTTTGTATCTATGACGACCTTACAAAGCAAGCTGTTGCTTATCGTCAGATGTCACTTACTCTTCGTCGTCCTCCCGGACGCGAGGCTTATCCTGGTGACGTTTTCTATCTGCATTCACGCTTACTTGAGCGCGCAGTTAAGATGTCTGATGCAAACGGTGCTGGATCGCTTACCGCGCTTCCTATTATCGAAACTCAGGCTGGCGACGTTTCGGCATACATTCCTACGAATGTTATTTCGATTACCGACGGTCAGATCTTCTTGCAGACAGACTTGTTCTTCCAGGGTCAACGTCCTGCTGTTAATGTTGGTATCTCGGTTTCCCGCGTTGGTGGTGCCGCTCAGATTAAGGCTATGAAACAGGTTGCCGGTTCGCTCCGTCTCGACCTTGCTTCATTCCGTGAGCTTCAGGCATTCACGCAGTTTGGTAGTGACCTCGATAAGTCAACTCAGCAACAGTTGAACCGTGGTGCTCGCATGACCGAATTGCTGAAGCAAGGACGCTTCGAGCCAATGCCCGTTGAAGAGCAAGCTATCGCCATCTATGCCGGCAGCTATGGTTTCATCGATTCCATTCCTGTTGAGGATGTCGTACGCTTCCGCAGCGAGATGCTTGAGTATCTACGCGCTTCCAAGCCTGAAATCTTGAAGGCAGTTTCTACTGAGAAGAAATTCACGCCTGAAATTGAGGCTGATCTCGATGCTGCCATCGAAGCTTTCAAGAAGCAGTTTGCTACTTCGGAGCAGGAATAGGTAGGTAGAGCATGCCCAACCTAAAAGACATCGAAAGGCGCATCAACTCGGTCACCTCGACCAAGCAGATTACGCGTACCATGGAAATGGTTGCTGCGGCGAAAATTCGTCGAGCAAACGAGCGTGTTTCTGCGGCAACTCCGTATTCGGAGTCGATGGTCGAGATGCTTGCACATGTTGCTAAGCTGGTGAGCGGGTCAGAAAGCGCTCTGTTACAAAAGCACGACGAGGTAAAAAACGTACTTGTTGTTGCTGTTGTTTCTGATCGTGGTCTTGCAGGTGGCTTCAATTCTAGCGTGCTTCGTCATGTTGAGAAAATCGCAAAGGCTAAAAAGGCAGAAGGTGCACAAACTCATATTGTTGCTTGCGGAAAAAAGGGTATTTCTTACTTTAACTTCCGTAAGATTCCAACAGTAATGGAGTTCAAAGATCTATCTGCTGATCCAACCTTTGAAGAGGCAAGCTCAATAGCCGCATATGCCATGAATGCATACATCAACGAAGAAATCGATGAAGTTATTGTGGTATATAATCATGCGAAGAATGCCGCTGAGCAGGTTCTACGTGAAGAAATGATTCTTCCGGTCGATACCGAGGTCTTACTGCAGGCTGGTGCTGGTTCCGAGAGCGAAGGTGAAGACGATGGGAAGCCCCATGCCGTGTTCGACTTCGAGCCAAGTGCTGGCGATGTTTTGGAATCGCTTCTACCGGCATATGTAAGAACTACCGTGTACCACGCGTTGATTGATTCGGCAGCTGGCGAGCAAGGTGCTCGTCGAAATGCGATGAAATCAGCGACCGATAATGCTAATGAAATGGTTGATTCTTTGACCAGACTTTATAACCGTGTACGGCAGGGTGCCATCACCACCGAGATTTCTGAAATCGTTGGCGGCGCCGCAGCTTTGGAGGAGTAAATGGCTGAAAACAATAACAATGCTCCGGTCAAGCAAGGTTCGAGAGGGCGCATCGTACGTATCGTCGGTGCTGTCGTCGATGTAGAGTTTCCACCCGATGCAATGCCGGGTATCTACAATGCCTTGACCGTTGATGCAACAACCCCGATCGGTGAGATTAGCACCGTTCTTGAGGTGCAAACGCACCTTCCTGGCGACTTGGTTCGTACCGTCGCTATGTCTTCGACCGACGGATTAGTCCGCGGAATCGATGTGTATGACACAGGCGGTCCTATTATGATGCCTGTTGGCCCAAATACTTTGGGTCGTATTTGGAACGTTATCGGTCGGCCTGTTGATGGTAAACCGATGCCCGAGATTGACGAATATCTGCCAATCCATCGTCCCGCTCCTGATTACGACACGCTTACTACCACTACCGAGATTTTCGAGACTGGCATTAAAGTTGTTGACTTAATTGAGCCCTTCGTTAAGGGTGGTAAGACAGGTCTCTTTGGTGGTGCTGGTGTAGGTAAAACCGTTATCATCCAGGAGCTCATCAACAACCTCGCTCAAGAGCATGGTGGTACTTCGGTATTTACCGGCGTAGGCGAGCGTACTCGTGAGGGTACCGACCTTTACATCGAGATGAGTGATTCTGGCGTTATCGACAAAACTTGTCTGGTATATGGTCAGATGAACGAGCCTCCAGGAGCGCGTCTTCGTGTTGGTCTTGCTGGTCTTACTCAGGCTGAGTATTTCCGTGATCAGGGTCAAGACGTTCTGTTGTTTATCGACAACATCTTCCGCTTTACCCAGGCTGGTTCTGAGGTATCGGCATTGCTCGGTCGTATGCCTTCAGCGGTAGGTTATCAGCCAACTCTCGCTACTGAGATGGGCGATTTGCAGGAGCGCATTACTTCGACTGATCGTGGTTCAATTACGTCAGTACAGGCTGTATATGTTCCTGCAGACGACTTGACTGACCCTGCACCTGCTACTACCTTTACTCACTTGGACGCAAAAACTGTTCTCTCGCGTTCCATCGCTGAGCTTGGTATTTATCCTGCTGTTGACCCTCTTGAGTCTACGAGTCGCGCACTCGATCCAGCAGTCGTTGGTGAAGAGCATTACAACGTTGCAGTTGGCGTTCAGGAAATTTTGCAGAACTATGTCGACTTGCAAGACATTATTGCAATTCTGGGTATGGATGAACTTTCCGAAGAACAGAAGCAAGTTGTTAATCGCGCACGTAAGATTCAGCAGTATCTTGGACAGCCTTTCCACGTTGCAGAGCAGTTTACTGGCAACCCAGGAATTTATGTCAAGATGGAAGATACCATTCGCTCATTCAGGGAAATCCTTGATGGTAAGTGTGATGACATCCCAGAGCAGTGTTTCCGCTATAAGGGCGCTATCGAAGATGTATATGCCGCTTACGAAGAGCTGAAGGAAGAAGAGAAATAATGTCTAAGCTGAAATGCGACATCGTTACGCCTACTGCTTTACTTTGCTCAAACGAGCCTTACATGGTAATCGTTCCAGGTGCAGAGGGAGAGATGGGCTTTCTGGAAGGGCATGAGCCTTTGGTCTCAGTTCTAGCTGATGGTGTTGTACGCCTTCATCTTGAGGATGGCGGCGAAGTGCTGAAGTATGTTCTTCAGGGTGGCTATGTTGAGGTGACAGGCGAAAAGGTCATTATCTTGGCTGACCGTGCTTGTCCTTTGGAAGAAGTTGACGTAGCTCAAGCTCGCGAAGACCTCAGCACTGCAGAAGCTAGATTCTCCGAGCTTTCTGAAGAAGAAGCAAAAAGCTCAACGCTCGATTCAGATATTGCATGGTATAAGGCACAGATTACTGCCTCAGAAAAGAACTAAACCTTACCACCAGCATCTAGGGTTTGATGCTGGATGGTTAGCATTACATCGGGAAAAGGCCTCGCTTTATGCGGGGCCTTTTTTGCGCCTGCGAAAAGCCGCATGTTGTTGCAGCCATGCTTATTAGCGAATGCGGGCATTTCATGCGGAGTATCGAGCATGGCTTGTCCTTTTCGGATACGGTTGCACCTTCGGCAGTAGTCAGGATTGCGCCCTGTGTTCGGCTTATAGTTATGGGCAGGCATAGCTTTTGCGGTGTCAGATTGAACGTTTTGTGGTTGCTGCACTGCTTGAGTTCGACATTTCGTAGCAAATAGTGTCTCGTCATAAGGACTTTAGCGAACCACAAATCTTGTGACATCACCTTGACAACCACAAAACGTTCAATCTGACATGAATTACCGGAGCAGTGGGCATAAGCTTGGATGAGCAAAGCGGCTCATCCAAGCTTAAAAGAGACGCCTTTACCCGATAAACCCTCAACCTTAGGCAGGGTATCGAATATAGCTTGTCCTTTTCGGTACGCGATAGCACGTTCGGCTACTCGTGGGGCTTGCATACCCCATGTTCGACGTAGCCATGCGATAAAGCGGGATATGTCGGTAACGGATAGCTTTCAGGGTAGCGGTGATCTGTTATTGTCAACCGAAAACTGGTCCACTTCGGTGGTTGAAAAAGGGTCCACTTTTAATTACTGAACCATTGTTTAGTTTCTTTTAGCCGATAGCTTTCTCCGCTCATGTCAAGAATGTGAGCTTT
>JBMNSJ010000002.1:0-83741 GCA_050945135.1 Raoultibacter sp. | reverse complement strand
CAGGTTCATGATGATCTGCTCTGTGGTGTAGCGTGTCTTTTTCATTGTCTGGTCCTTTCCCTTCAGTGTCGAATTCTATCTATTTCCTAACACTGGGGTTGGATCAGATTCAGGGGGTCATGCCAATTGCACTTTGTGAGACGAACAAAGAGGTGAGAGATTTTGACATCCAGAAAGCCAATGGTAACTGCGCATAATGCTCATTTCCTAAAAGGGTACGCAAGCTGGCTATACTGCGACTCTTGCGGTAAAACAATCGCATACCTTTGTTATGTTACATACCGCTACTTCAAATTTACTTTTACTTGCAAGTGTGGCTGCAGCGGATGGGTTGAAAATAAGTATGAGGACACCGAACTATCAAATCTACCTATCGGAGATGCATATATAAAGAATTCAAACAATAGATACTGCTGCTCAAAGGATGATAGTTCACTTTTTTCGCCCGTTCTCAAAAATCTAGAAAGCTTTACTGCTGTAGTGGTGTGCAAACAATGCGATACAAAGTATACCGTGACAGAGAATTTGTAACCCAGCAAACTAGAACGCATCTCGGCTCAACCAGGTGACTCAGGAGCACCCAAGATTAATGAGTCAGATCAATTAATGGTCGGGCTGACAAGATTCGAACTTGCGACCTCTTCGTCCCGAACGAAGCGCGCTACCAAGCTGCGCCACAGCCCGACATATACAACGACGCCACACAATGCAGCGTCAGTTATAGTACCACAATTTTAGGGTGCGAAGAATTACTGAGCTTTCTTCGCCTCTTCCCTCTCCCTCTTCTTTTCTTCTAAGCGAGAGAGCGGAACGATCTTCACCATAATCATGCCATCTGAAATGACATCATTCTCATCATCATAGGCGGTCACTTTCCAAAACCACTTGATACCTTCAACGCGTTCGAGCTCGGCAACACCACGCAAGTATCCCGAAGTGCCGCTTTTGCGATGCCTAATCTGAACATCAATACCAAAAGGAAGTTCTTTATCAAAATCGGTATTATTCTCGGCGCCGGCACTTGCAGCAGACTCGAGCAGTGCAATCGTAATACCGCCATGGAGAAAACCATGGGGCTGAAAGGTGCGTGGCGTAATAGGCATGCGCATCTCAACACGATCTTTTTCCGACACGATAGTTTCTATATCATAAACACCAAGAACACCTGGTCTATCCGACATGATTAAACTCCCTTCAATTCACCTATACACAACAAAGTGCTGCCAAAAGACAGCACTCGTAAGTTAACTCGCTTTAGAAACGATATGCCCTCTGGAACTGAGGACTTGAACCGTAGCACACACCCCACTGATAATCGGCTGCATGAATGTATGAGCCACCACCAGCTGAAGCGCAAATACCCACATGATTGGGCTGCCACAAAACGTCGCCGGGCTGAGCCTCGGACACCGGGAACCATCCCCCACCGTAGCCATAGGTAGAACGAGGAGGTAAGCTGCGACCAGTGCGCAAACAGCAGTAATAGACAAGTCCTGAACAGTCGAAACCGACAGAAGGATCGGTACCGCCTGCAACATAGTTCAAACCAAGATACTTGCTGGCTTCGCTCAATAAGTCTCCTGCAGGAGGGCCGTAATCTGCAGCGCTTCCGCCGCCACTACCACCGCTGCTACCCGAGCTGCCGCCATCGCCGCCTGCTTGCTGCTGAGCTACTGCGTTCGAAGCAGCAGCGACTGCTGCAGCCTCTTGCTCGGCAAGCAGCAAATCGCGAGCCTCAGCATCAAGTGAATCCAGGATTCCCTGATAATGACTCGCGGTGTTTTCTACTTCTTCTTTTGCGATACGCGCTTCTTCAGCCTTTGCTGCTGCTAATTTTTCTTGAGCGGCGTATTCGTCGCGTGCAGCCTGCAAATCTTCACGTAAAACTTTGGCTTCCTCAACCATGTTTGCGTCGTCTTCGTTCATGCGATTAAGAAGATCCCAATTAGTGGAGAACTCAGCAAAGGTTGTTGCACCCAACAAAAGATCGAGGAAGGAAGTAGAGCCACTGCGATACATACCACGCGCACGTGTTCCTAAATGATCTTGTAAATCTGCAATTTTAGCGCTTGTTTCATCAATTTGAGCTTGGGCTTCTTCCATGGATGCAAGGGCAGCATCATGTGCATCAAGTGCAGCACCATACTCATTTGATTTTTCGGTTAATTCTGCTTTTAAGGCATTTACCTGGACACGAACAGAATCTGCCTCCGCCTGTTTTTCGGCAGCACTTGGTACACCAAATGCTACAAGAGGGCTTGAGACTATAGAAACGACGCCGAATGCTGCAGCGCCGCCAAGAAATGTTCTTCTGCTTAAACGGAGGTTTTGCTCACCCATGAAATAGGCCTCCCTGGTTGGTTTCGTTAAAGCACACTTTGAAAGGATACCAGAAATCAGGGGAATGCGAAGTAAGCAAGCACAAGTGCCTACAGGATGTCCACACTGCCTCATAGAAGGCGTATGCAATCATATTCGATTAGTTTGTAACGCTAAAACTCTATCTAGAAACGCAGAGCACAGTTGAACTGCGACCAAGAAGAGTATTTAACCACGTCACCAGGCTGAGGAGCGTGAATGTATGTTCCTCCTCCGTACGCGGTACAAATGCCAACGTGTCCGCTGTTATGCAAAACGTCTCCTGGCTCGGCAGCCGAAACAGGAAGGACTGCTTTTGCAGCAGCAATCTGGCTGTAGGTAGTACGCGTTATCCATATGCCAACCTGGCTATAACACCATGATGTGAGGCCTGAGCAGTCAAAGGAATCTGGGCCAGTTGCTCCCCATACATAGGGACATCCCAGCCTGCTAACCGCATAGTCTACGACCGAGCCCTTTGCGGGAATCGAACTTGTGCCGCCAGTGTATCCGCCACCACTGCTGCTTCCGCCGCCCGATGAACCGCCGCCGCCACCGCTGCTTCCGCCGCCGCCACCGCCACTTGCAGCGAGTTCAGCTTCCATAGCTGCACGCTCTGCAGCAGCTGCTGCTTCAGCGGCTGCCTGCTGTTCTTGCTCAAGCAATTGACGCGCCTCTTCATCAAGAGAATCGAGAATAGCTGTCATTTCGACAACTGTTGCTTCGGCCTGCTCTTTGATTACGCGAGCTTCTTCTGATTTTTCGGCAGCGATTTTTTCTTGACGTTCGTACTCTTTCTTTTCCTCTTCAACCTGTGCACGAAGAGTTTTGGTGTCTTGCACCATATCAGCATCGCTTTGATTTAGCTGGTTGAGAATAGTCCAGTTGGTTGCAAACTCCTCAAAAGTTGTTGCCCCCAGCAAGATATCCAGAAAAGATGACGAGCCGCTTCGATACATCGAACGAGCTCGAGTACCAAGCTTACCCTGAAGATCAGTAATCTTCCCAGTTGCTTCGTCAATACGAGCCTGAGCTTCTTCCATAGAAGCAAGCGCCCTATCATGCTCTTCTAATGCGAGGTAATAGTTATCCGAAGCTTGGCTTAGTTCTTGCTGCATCGACGTTACTTGCTCGCGCACAGAATCAGCCTCTGCCTGCTTTTCAGCAGCAGTCGGGGTTGCGAATGCAAGAGATGGTGTGGCAAGAGAAACGGCGCCAAATGCAGCTGCGCCACCAAGAAAAGTTCGCCTACTTATGCCGTGAGTATGCTCTCTCATGTGACCTCCTTGATTGAGCATGTAGTGTGTTTAAAGTACAAGCGTATACGATAATATCAAATTTCACTAAGCTTCACAAAACATCAAAACCCTCCTCCATAATTCGCGTGAACAATTCTTCCACATGCAAATTATTGCTATCAGCCCTGTTCGAGACACATATACTAGATATAGGAAGCTGAGGGCGAGGGAGCCCCTTATGTGGTATTCATCTTTGAAAGAGAGTGCTTTGCTTCATTTGTAGGCAAGTTTTAGACATTGTCCGAGTGTGAAAAACGCAGGCTTATGCCTCTCCATAAAGCTAGCTTGCATCGATTGAGCGATACCTCACAACAGCCTTCCAGACATTATTCACATCGAAAACGAAGCAGAGTAAACAAGCCGCAATAAGACCAAAGGTAGCCATTCCCGCTTGAGGAGCAATAATCATCATAAACGGGACCAGCAAGAAAGCTATGGGAACGAAAAAAGCAATTAGACATCCGCCAAGACGCTTCCATAAGCCATACACGATTGAAATAATTACGTATAAGAAAAGACCTGTCGCCAAAGAACTCACCACGCCGAACAAGGCAAGTAAGACAATTTTGGCGGCAATAACAATTAGCTCGTTACGTAAACTATCTTGTGCTTCACGCTTGAGCTCCTCGGCAGTTTTTTGGGGCTCTCGAGCAAAACCAAAAGGATCGCCACCCTGCCCAGCAACCTCATCCCACGAAGTCCATACCCACGTAGTTTGTCCTTGCCCCTGGCCAAAGGGCCAATCTTCGTAGGGGTTCCCGCTCGTACCCGGGCGCTGCTGCCCTGGCCATCCAGATGAAGCACCGCCCCCATAAGGGTTTACATAAGGAGCCCGATATCCATATTCGGGCTCCCATTTTCTTGAAAGAAGCACATCGCGCGCTTCGTTTATCTTTTTAGTTTTTTCTTCGGCTTGCTCAGCCGCCTCAGAATCAAGGGCAAAACGATCGGGATGATTTTCGACCACCTTTTTACGATGAGCCGCTTTTACTTCCTCGTCGCTTGCGCCCTCTGCGAGGCCAAGAACACTGAGTGCTTCAGATTTCTTCATAAACTCTTCTCTAGTGTCGGAAATGCCTGTGTCCGGTAAAGACCATCGCAATTCCTTGCTCATCGGCAGCAGCAATTACTTCTTCGTCGCGAATTGAACCACCCGGCTGAATAACTGCCGTCACACCAGCTTGAGCCAAAACATCAAAGCCGTCGCGGAATGGGAAAAACGCATCACTTGCGGCTACCGACCCTTTTGCCGATTCCCCCGCTTGATCAACAGCGATTCGCGCAGAATTAACGCGATTCGGCTGACCGCCGCCAACTCCTACGGTCACCTTTTCTTTTGCGAGCACGATTGCGTTGCTCTTTACTGATTTACAGGTTTTCCACGCAAATATCAGCTCGTCCATTTCTTCTGAACTGGGCTGACGCTTCGTCGGAACGGAAAATTGTGCCGGGTCTTCGGTTGCGGAATCGCTATCCATGCATAACAAGCCACCTTCAACCGAACGATACTCGACCTCGCCGCCAGGAGGGTTTATGCCACCGGTACATAAAAGGCGCGCATTGGGCTTTTCGGCATACATCTCAAGAGCATCTGCAGAAAACTCGGGTGCAATAATAGCCTCTACGAATTGACCATTTTCAAAGATTTTCACGACCAAATCAGAATTAATTGGGCGATTAAAGGCCATTACGCCTCCAAACGCAGATACCGGATCGCACTCGTGCGCACGAACGTAGGCACTCACGCATTCCTCGTCAACGCACACTCCGCAAGGAGTTAGATGCTTTACGATAACGCAAGCAGGTTCTTCGAACTCACGCACCGCCGTCCAAGCTGCATCAAGATCGAGGTAGTTGTTGTAGGAGAGCTCTTTACCTTGTAATTGCTCGGCATGTGCAAGGCTAAAATCGGGCAAAGCATAGCTGTCGCGACGATAAAAAGCAGCCTCTTGATGTGGGTTTTCACCGTAACGAAGATCTTGAACTTTACTGAGGCCAAGATTGATATGCTGCGAGAACTTCGACCCTTCTTTCTCACCAGATAGCTGCTGCTCAAGCCACGCGGCAATGGAGCCGTCGTAGGCATTGGTGGTTTGAAATACCTTAAGTGCAAGATTTTTACGCGTATCAAGCGTGGTGGCACCTGCATTTTCGCGCATTTCCGCAAGTATTGCGTCATAAGACTCAGGCTGCGTAACCACAGTTACGCTTTCAAAATTCTTTGCAGCAGAGCGCAGCATAGAGGGCCCGCCGATATCAATATTTTCAATGCAGGTTGCAAAATCGGCGCCCGAATCAACTGTCTTGGTAAAGGCATACAGATTAACAACCACCATATCAATCATCGTGATGTCATGATCAGTGGCTTGCGCCATGTGCTCGGAATTGCTTCGTTTTGCAAGAAGTCCGCCATGAACCTTAGGGTGCAGTGTTTTCACGCGGCCATCCATCATTTCGGGAAAGCCTGTGATTTCCTCAATTGGAAGAACAGGAACTCCAGCATCTGCCAAAGCTTTTGCGGTTCCTCCTGTTGACACAATCTCGACTCCAAACTCCGTACTCAAAGCTGCCGCAAAATCGGCAACCCCCGTTTTATCTGTAACGGAAATGAGTGCTCTTTTGATTTTCTCGTCTGCCACCATGGCTCCTTTCAGCTTAGATTTCGCGTTGGTCCTGGTAATCTTCACACTACATGTAATACACTAGATTTCACTCGCTGATGTGGACTTTTCTGTTTGCGTCTATCGAAACTCGGCCTTCGGCAATATAGCCCAAAACTTCGGGATAAAGCTTGTGCTCGGCGACATGAATGCGCTCTTCCAAATCTTGCAGCGTATCATTTTCGAGAATTGGAACACTTCTTTGCGCAATGATAGGCCCTTTGTCATATTCCGCGTTTGCAAAATGCACCGTGATACCTGTTACCTTCACTCCTTCCTCGAACGCGTCCTGGATTGCATGTGCCCCAACAAAAGAAGGAAGCAATGCGGGATGAAGATTGAGTACTCTATCAGGGAATGCGTCTAAGACTTCGTTAGTGACCTTGCGCATATATCCTGCCATGACGATATATTCAGCACCCGCTCGAACAAACTCGGTAGCTATGATTTCGTTTGCCAAGGACGGATCTTGATAAGATTCTTTACTAAGCGAGCAGGTAGCAATTCCTGCTTTTTGGGCTCTTGTAAGCCCATAGGCTTCTTCACGCGAAGAGATTACGAGTACAATTTCTGCATTAAGCCAGCCTTCTTCAATCGCATCAATAATGGCTTGAAGATTAGATCCACTGCCGCTGATGAGGACTCCGACTTTTAATGGGTCATTCATAAATAACCTGTGCTTGACCTTGGATAACACGCCCAATCGTGTACACCGATTCTCCTGCTGCCTCAAGGGTTTTTGCCACACTGGGCGCTTGTTCGGGACTTACGATAAGCACCATACCAATCCCCATATTAAAGGTCTTTAGCGACTCTGACGCATCGAGATGTGCCCTGTCAGACACATAACGAGCGATGGGCGGAATAGGCCAGGTTCCCACGGTAACCGCAGCATCAAGCGTATCAGGAAGAGCCCGATTGAGGTTTTCAGTAATGCCGCCACCAGTAATGTGAGCAAGAGCGTGTATAGATCCAGGATGTTTCTGAAGAGCCTCCCTGATTGCCTTCACGTAGATACGCGTTGGCTCAAGAAGTGCTTCTTGAATGCTTTTCCCGTCGAGTTCTTCTTGTGGAAGAGCGAGCTCATAGCGGGTTTTACCCTCAACACACACTTTACGCGCAAGAGAGTAGCCGTTTGAATGGAGGCCGCTCGAAGCAAGGCCAAGCAAAACATCGCCTTCTTGCACCAGCGCTGGATCTACCATGCGCGGACGATCGACGATGCCTACGCAAAAGCCTGATAAATCATACTCCTCAGGATCCATAACACCTGGATGCTCTGCCATCTCGCCCCCGATGAGCGAGCAACCTGCCTGCTTGCAGCCCTCAGCGATGCCTTCAACAATCTGAGCAACCGCTTCTGAGTCGAGCTTCCCTACGGCAACATAATCGAGGAAAAACAAGGGTTCAGCACCTGTTGCCAAAATATCGTTAACGCACATTGCAACCAGATCGATGCCGACAGTGTCATGCTTGCCTGCGATTTTCGCTACCTGAAGCTTAGTGCCTACCCCGTCGGTTCCCGATACGAGAATGGGGTCTTCCATATCTTTTGCAGCTGCAATAGAGAACAATCCTCCAAAGCCTCCGATATCACCTATTACTTCTTTGCGATAGGTGCTTTTTACGCTTCCTTTAATGGCTTCAACTGCGCGAGCACCTTCAGCGGTGCTAACTCCAGCCTGCTCGTAGGTAGTCATCTCTTCAGCCATCCAGCTAGGCATTCCGCTTGCATTATCGTCTGCACACGCACTGGTCTTGATACGTTCGGTCATCTGTTTTACTCCTGAGAAAGAAAGCTTTCTTTTTTCATTGAATCGGGTATCTCTACGGGGTACTCTCCCGAGAAGCATGCCTCGCAAAACCCGGGATGATTAGTGGTTATCGAAGCGCGCAAGCCTTCAAGTGAAATATATGCCAAAGAATCTGCGCCGATAAACTCGCAGACCTCCTCGCAGCTATGAGTGGCAGAAATAAGTTGGTCTTGCGTGTCGGTATCTATTCCATAAAAACAAGGCCACACAACCTCGGGAGAAACAATTCGTAAGTGAATTTCTTTTGCACCCGCATCGCGTAGCATTTCTATGAGCTTTTTAGACGTATTCCCGCGAACGATACTGTCGTCGATGACTACGATTCTTTTATCTTTAATTACAGAGGGGAGCGGATTGAGCTTCAGACGAATTCCTAATTGACGCATGGCTTGCGTAGGCTGGATAAAGGTTCGGCCAACGTAGCGGTTTTTCACGATACCATCGGCATAAGGAATGCCACTTTCGAAAGCGTAGCCCATGGCAGAAGGAACACCGCTGTCGGGCACACCCAAAACCAAATCAGCATCAGCAGGAGCTTCCTGCGCTAAAATGCGTCCCATATCGCGGCGAGCTTGGTAGACACCCTGACCATCGATAACTGAGTCGGGGCGTGCAAAATACACATATTCAAAAATACAAGCAGCATGTTTTCGAGCAGGTATCCCCTGTTCTGAAAACATTCCATCCTCATTGAAGCGTACGATTTCTCCCGGTTCAACATCGCGAACATACTGCGCGCCCACAATATCGAGACCGCAGGTTTCACTTGAGACAACCCACCCACGCTCGTCAGGCAACTTTCCAATACAAAGGGGGCGAATACCGCATGGATCGCGGAATGCATACAGCGAATCAGGACTCGCCAATACCATGGCATATGCCCCTTCAACCTCCGTCATCATCTGACGAATACCATCGCGTAGGTGATGCGTTTCACTGGTAGCCGAACCGATTGTTTTTGCCGCAACTTCGCTGTCGGCAAAAGAACGAAACTGAATTCCTTGATCGACAAGGCGCGCGCGTACCGTATTGGTGTTTATAAGCGTACCGTTATGAGCAAGCGCTATGAGTGTGGTATCGATAGAAGAAATATGGGGCTGCGCTGCCTCCCATGAGGTGCCTCCCCCGCTTGTTGAATAACGCGTATGTCCTACCGCAACGAAGCCATCAAGAGCAGCGAGTGAAGCCTCATCGAATACCTGCGTTACCAAGCCAAGATCTTTATAGACGAGAATTGTTTCTCCATCACCAACTGCAATTCCAGCACTTTCCTGTCCACGATGCTGAAGTGCCTGCAGCCCAAATGTAGTCATGCGCGCTACGTCTTCGCCTTTTGCATACACCCCAAAAACGGCGCATTCTTCCTCAAGACGATCTGGTCTTTCCCCTGGCAGTACGGAATCGCTCATTTAATCTCCTTAGCAGCATCTTCGATATACATAATGTCGTCTGGATTAACCATGCTATCTGTGCTTGCGCTTCCAGCAACAGATGGGTCTGTGCTCTCAACAACCGAAGCAAACAAGACCGCCCGGCCATCGTTTATTGTGTAGTCGCAGGTAACAAATGCAAATATTTTCTCAACCTCAGAAGCGGTAACTGTACCAGAATCAGGAGTAGCTACGCTTCGATCAATTTTATCCTGAACATAAGCTGTCTGTTCTTCGGGGCTAGCGAAGCTTGTTTGGGCCAAAGGATCGTTGGCGTCGCAAATAACCAGAGAGAAGCTTTGCAATCGGTAGTTGCCATGCGGAGTCAAGATATAAACATCTCGATGCTGATTGAAGATAGTGCTGTCTCGCATTTCGTCAACTACGGCAAACATCGATCCGTCGTTCATGTGATGACCGTATACGATATTGTTGGCATCGGAAAAATCAGACGAATTTGCTGCACTTAGGAAAATCGTACCGAAGGTTGTTATCTCGCCTTTTCCCCCAAGAAAATCTACTGTTAGATACTTTTCGTCATCAGTGGTATGGACGATAGGGTAATTAACCACCGTATCAGGGATGTATACCCATCCGACAGTATCCGGGTTTTGAGCAAGCAGAGTATCCCAATCAACCGTCATATCTTCGAGGCTTTTGCCATCGAAGTCTTCGACTGCGCTTTCTGCAATATCTTTATAGGTAGATTGTCCTTGAAAATAGCTAAACACGATAACGCCAAGCGCAATTAAGGAACCAAGAAAGACCACCAGGGCAATCCAAAAAACAGCGCGCCAGGGACCCCCCCTTTTAGGATTTTTCTTTTTCTGCCCAGATAGCGAATGGTTTATTGTGCCGCTTCGTGCTGTAGTAGTCAAAGTAAGTACGCCTTTACTCAGAGTTCTTTTCTTCTCCATAATAAACAATACGCCCCCGAATGGGAGCGCACGGCGTATTTCTGTACGTAATATTCACGGTCAGAGGGAAACTTCACCTCTTCTCGATTATTTCTTCATTTCGTCAATAAAACCTTTAGCAATGAAGACGACGATAATCAAAACGATTATTCCCGCAATAATCCATACTGCTTCCATGGGGATGGAAAAACCAAACAAAGTCATATGATTCCCCTTAATATCGAAACTAAAAAAGTACTCGTTTGTGTAAGAACTTATCGAAACATAGTACCCATAACCGGACCTTAGTGCAAGCGCTTAGTTAGAGCATCGTTGACGATTTGTAATGCCTTTACTCTTGCGTAGTATTTATCTTCACTTTCAAGAATGGTCCAAGGCGCACGCGTCGTCGATGTCATCTTGAACATATCTTCGATAGCTTCTCTGTACAATGGGTTTTTTTCGCGATTGCGCCAATCCTCTTCAGTAATTTTCCACTGCTTTGCTGGGTTTTCCTGTCGCTCATTGAAGCGCTTGAGCTGCTCTTCTTGGCTCACGTCAACCCAGAACTTTATAAGAATCGCACCCCAATTAATCATATCTTGCTCAAAAGCATTAATTTCGTCATAGGAACGCATCCATTCATCTTCTTGGGCAAAGCCCTCAACGCGCTCAACTAAAACACGTCCATACCAGCTGCGATCATAAACCCCTACATGCCCTGCTTTCGGCAAACGGGTCCAATAACGCCAGAGATGAGGGTGCAGCTTTTCTGGAGGTGTTGGCGCAGGCGAAGGAAATATCTCATATGAACGGGCATCTAGAGATTGAACCAGGCGCTTGATGGCACCGCCTTTTCCTGAGGCATCCCATCCTTCAAACATCACCATAAGCGGTACACGTGCTAGATACATTTCGAGCTCAAGTTCGCTAAAGCGCTTTTGCTCATACTTTAGACGATCGCAATACTCGTCTCGCTCAAGCTTAAGAGAGCGATCTACCCTATCAAGACTGGGAGTTTGTTTCACTTGAGGATAGCTTGACACAAGAAGTTTTGGTTTTAGAGACTGCGCTTCGCTTGGTGTTTGCGCAACTGCAGGCACTTCTTTTGCCAAAACCTCCTGGGCCGCTTTTTCATCTTTGTGTTTAAATGCCAGCTCAAAGGCCTCTATGAGGGCAGCTGCGATTTCGAGATTAGCCCTACGTTTGTCTTGAGCATTAATGATTGTCCATGGAGCAAAATCGTAATCCGTTTCGGTAATCAAATCATCATAAATCTGGTAAGACTGTTTATAGTTCTTGACGCGGCGTAGTTTTTCCTTGCTCACGCGCCATCGCGTAGCAGGATTTTGGTATAGATTGGTAAGACGCTCGCGCTGCTCTTCTTCGGTGATATGCAAAAATAACTTGAGAACGGTATAGCCGTTATCACTAAGCTGACGCTCAAACGACTCTATGGAGGTTAAGTGCGTCTCCATCCGTTGCTCCATGATTTTGAGGTTCTTCTTTCGTGCCTTTGACTTTTTCTTTCCCAAGTCTTCACCGAACAGAGAAAACAGCATATGTTGCATGGTTTTGATATACCAGCCACGATCGTAAAAAGTGATAGTCCCCTGCTCACCAAGAGCCTTCCAAAACTCTTGCATAAGAGGAAAATAGCCAGAAACTCCCTGATTGAGCTGCTTAAATTTCTTATCCTCTTTTCGGCTTATATCTTCTGTGACATACACCGATGTTGAGCGAGCATCAAGATTGTAAATTAAGTCGGAGATGCGACTACCTTTACCAGCCCCATTCCATCCTTCAAATAACACCACGAGGCCGACGTCCTCGTTTCGCGCTCTTTGCTGAAGGGTAACGAGCTTTTCAATCTGAGCATCGTGAATCGGCTTATACGTATCCTTGGACAGCATTTCAATGCCAAAATCTACCTTTTCGAGCATAGATACCCCTCTCACCTCAATTAAAGCTCATCATATCATAGCGATTACGTATCAAAGAGTGCCCTAGCTTTTAACAAACAGGTACAATAGTTTCCGAACTGAGAAAAAACTGCCGCAATAACAACTCGAGGCACGGAAAGGACCACTATGCCAAACTACGGAGTGATTGACCTTGGCTCGAACTCTGTTCGTTTGTGCGTATACGAGGTAAAAAACGACACCAAAGACTCGTACACAAAAAAAGATTTCAGAACTCTTCTTAACAATAAGGCCATGGCTGGTTTATCTGCGCATGTAGAAAGTGGCTACTTCACTAAGCAAGGCATCGAACATGCCGTAGATGTTTTAAAAGGGCACAACAAACGACTGAAGTATTTCGACTGCATTCGAACCGACGTCTTTGCAACTGCCGTTCTTCGCAATGCGAAAAATGCGACCAGCGTCATTGCGAGTATCGAAGAACGCACGGGATTTCCTATCAGAGTCCTCAGCGAACAAGAAGAAGCTCATCTTGGCTTTAGAGGTGCAGCAAGTGATCAGGTCTTAGAAAATGGCACCTTGATTGACATTGGTGGTGGCTCGACTGAGCTAACTCAGATTCGTGAGTCGATTGATCTCTACAAAGCCAGCATCGCACATGGTTCGCTTTCTCTTTACGCTCAGGAAGTGAAAGCCATTCTCCCAAAGATAAAAGAACTCAACCGAATGCGAGAGAGCATTTCAGATTCCCTCGACGGACTCAAAGAACGCAGCTCTCTCGAGCATGACGTATTTTTTGGTATCGGAGGAAGTTTGCGCGCCGCAGCAAAAGTATATGCGGAGGTTTTTACCCCCGGCAATCGCCCAGACACCATGAAGCTGCGAGATTACGAAAGACTCATTCGATATAGCCTTGAATATCCAGAAAACTTTGCACATTTGGCCCTTAAGGCTGCGCCCGACCGAATCCATACGGTTATACCGGGCTCAACAATTGCGTATCAACTCATGAAAGAATGTGGGGCGCATGAGCTAGTCTTGTGCAAGAACGGTATCCGCGAAGGGTACCTCATAGAGCATATGTTGTTAGGCACATAATGGAGGGAAACTAGCATGATGTCTGAAGATATTGACGAGTCGAATAAGAGTCCAAAAAACCAGCCTTACCCATTCATGCAAAACCGTGAATTATCGTGGTTAAGCTTTAACGAGCGCGTGCTTGATCAAGGAACCGATGCCACGGTGCCAATACTTGATCGTCTAAGTTTTGTCTCGATTTTTAGCAGCAATCTTCAGGAATTCTTTATGATTCGTGTGGGTAGTCTAACCGACTTAAGCCTGGTAAAAAAGCGAATCGTCGACAATAAAACCCTGATGACTCCTACCCAGCAGCTTGATGCCATCTATGAGCGCTGTCATGAGCTCTACCCTATTCAAGAGAAAATCTTCGCAGATGGAAAATCTAAATTAGGGCATGAGGGCGTCCATCAACTAGAGGTTTCCGATCTCAACGACGAACAGACCCAGTATTTACGCACCTATTTGAGTAATAATGTATTGCCCTTCCTCTCTCCTCAAATAGTTAATCTTTTGCATCCCTTCCCTCATCTTGAAAATGGCGATTTGTACATTGTTGTGCGTCTCGAAGATGGATCCCTGGTTGTACGCGAAGAGAAAGAGACTCCTGAAACAGGTGAAGAAAAGCCTGAAAAGAAGGGCAAAAAAGCAAAGAACCTAGGGGCACAAGATGCAACCTTAGGCATCATCCCACTGCCGCGTCACTACGAGCGCATTATCAGCTTGCCGGGAGATGGCTTCAACTTCATCTTAGTTGAGCATGCAATTGAGATGATTGTTGATGAAGTGTTTTCGATGTATACCGTTAAGCAAACGAACACCATTTGCATCACACGTAACGCCGACCTTGATGCCTCAGAAGGAATCGACGAAAACGACGAAGACTATCGTGATCACATGAAGCGCATTCTCAAAAAGCGTTCTCGATTAGCTCCGGTGAGGCTCGAAAGCAAATACCCCCTCTCCGATGACGTCTCGGCGTTCTTGCGAAAGAAGCTTGACTTAAAACCTCATCAGTGTTTTGTTACCTCGGTTCCTCTCGACATGAGTTACGTGTTTGATATTGGATCACATCTCGACGATAAAAAACGAGAGGCTTTAAGCTACCCTTCATTCACTCCACAATGGCCAGCTTCTTTAAGCCACAACAAATCACTCATTGAGCAGGTTCAAGACACCGAGGTGCTTCTTTCTTATCCTTACGAATCAATGAATCCCTTCGTGCAGCTTCTTCGCGAGGCTGCCACTGATCCGCACGTAATCTCGATTAAGATAACCTTGTATCGTTTGGCAAACCAATCTCATCTTGCTGAAGCATTAATCGCTGCAGCAGAAAACGGAAAAGAGGTAACCGCCCTCTTCGAGCTCCGCGCTCGCTTCGATGAGAGCAATAACATCGAGTGGTCGCAACGCTTTGAGCAAGCAGGAGCAAAGGTTCTGTATGGCTTCCGCGACTATAAGGTTCATTCAAAAATCTGTTGCATTACCCGCCAAACCGATGAGGGCATTCAATACATCACGCAGCTGGGTACCGGCAACTACAACGAAAAGACTGCCACCCTCTATACCGACTTTGCCTACATCACCACCAACGAGCGCTTTGGGCGTGATGCGGTAACCTATTTCAAAAACATGGGACTCGAAAATATTTCTGATGACTACAGCGTGCTCTCCGTTGCTCCCCTACAAATCAAACCAGCCATGCTCAGCGGCATCGACGCAGAAATTGAAAAGGCTCAGCGCGGCGAACCAAGTGGTATTTTCTTCAAGACAAACTCAATCACCGATAAGGAAATCATCATTAAGCTTTCTGAAGCCTCACAAGCAGGCGTACCCATAACCTTATTTGTGCGTGGTATTTGTTGTATTGTCCCTGGTATTAAGGGCTATACCGAGAACGTGCGTGTAGTGTCTATTGTTGGACGGCTTTTAGAGCACAGCAGAATATTTTGTTTTGGTGCCTTTGACGAGATGCGTATCTATCTTTCGAGTGCCGACTTAATGACGCGCAATATGGAACGACGGGTTGAGATTGCTTGGCCAGTTCTTAATGATTCTTTAAGCGAAGAAATTCGTAGCTATATCAAGACAATGATGAAAGATACCGCTAAACTGCGAGAACTGAAACCAGATTTAAGCTATACCCCTCTTGGCTATTTTGCTGCCGATGATACGGGCGACGAGCTAAGTCGCTTTGACGGACAAAACTACCTCATCAAGCATGCTCATGAACGACGAATTGCGGCAGCGCACGAAGAAATTGCCCGTTTGGCAAATCAAGCAGGTGAGACTTCGGGAGAAGCTAGCGATAAGAATTCTGAACCTCTTGAAGTCAAGGCCTATACCGATAATGCTCTCAGTGCGCCTCCCACAAAAGAAACTAGTCGAAAACCGTCGCTTCTTGCGCGAATACTAGCGTTCTTTAGAGGAAAGTAGCACTCGTGAAACTGCGTATTGGAAAAATGTGATTACCGCGGATTACGCTGGCAGCGAAAGCTGAGCCTTAATAACCTCCGCGATTTCCTCAGCAAGTCGTTTGGCGAGCCCTTCATCAAGCGCTTCAACCATAACCCGCACGAGAGGCTCGGTACCACTTGGGCGCACTAAGACGCGGCCGCCATCACCAAGCTCAGACTCTGCCGAAGCAATTCGGGCAGCAACGGCTTCGTTTTGGTCGACAGCTTCCTTATCCACATTAGCCACGTTAATCAAGCTTTGTGGGTACCTCACCATAACCTCTGATGCCAAAGCGATTCCATTTCCGCTTCTAATGCATGCAGCCAAGAAATGAGCTGCAACCAAGAGTCCATCTCCTGTTGAATTATGTTCAAGCAAAATTACGTGCCCGCTCTGTTCGCCACCGATAACCAAATCTTGTTCCTGCATCGCTTCAAGAACATATCGATCGCCAACCTTGGTCTGAAGCACTTCGATTCCGGCCTCGCGCATAGCAGACACAAATCCAAAGTTACACATTACGGTAGAGACCACAGTGTTTCCGTTTAGCTTACCGCGCTCCCTTAAATCAAGCGCACACACGGCTTCGATGATATCGCCGTCTATCTCGTCTCCCTCAGGGTTAACGAGCATGACGCGATCCGCATCTCCGTCGTGGGCAATACCTACATCGGCGCCTATGCTTTTAACAAGATCCTTAAGAGGCTCAAGATGGGTTGAGCCGCATTCTACATTGATGTCGGTACCCGTAAAATCATCGTTGATGACGGTAACTTGAGCGCCGAGACGCGTGAGCGCTTCTGCGCTTGTATAGGCCGAGGCTCCATGCCCCACATCAAGGGCAATACTCATGCCGGAAAAGTCTATTCCCTGAGAGCTTATACTTTCTACAACGAAGTCGACATACATATCAGCTGCATTATCAACCGGCAAAATAACACCGACCATATCTCCTGGACATAAAGCATCAAGCGATGCTCCCCCCTGAAGCACATATTCTTCCAGTAAAGACTCTGTGTCGTCGTTAAGCTTAAAGCCCTGATTGTCAAAGAATTTGATACCGTTATATTCGGGAGGGTTGTGTGAGGCTGAAATGACTACGCCACCATCAGCATGAAGCTCGCGCGTGAGTAAGGCAATCGCAGGCGTCGGGATGATTCCCGCCAACAAAGCGGTGCCGCCCATGCTCATTATGCCCGCAGCTAATGCAGATTCGAGCATGTCCCCGGAAATGCGCGTGTCTTTACCAATAACGATTGTGTTGCCCAAATATGCAACTGCAGCTTGGCCAAGTTTGTAGGCGATATCACAGGTGAGTTCTGTGTTTGCAACACCTCTTACCCCGTCAGTCCCGAATAAATCGCTCATTTATTTCCCCCTCTGTATAAACTCATCGTGAAGATACAGACCCCCACTCGGACGTTCTTTGTCGGTCATACGCATATTCAACTCAGCAGCTAGCTCGTCCATCGATATATCATGACGAGCAAGCACTACCATCAAGTGATAGATCAAATCAGCTGCCTCGTAGCGCAAGTGATCATCGTTGTTTTCACCAGCAGCCTCGACAACCTCCGCAGCCTCTTCGGTCACTTTTCCTAAGACAAGGGCTTCGTCAGAGGTAAGAAGGCTATGCGTATAGCTAGCGGCACTAGCGTTTTTACGAGCATCTATGGTTGAAGCCAGGGATTCGAGCGTTGCCCCAATTTGAGATACGGGGGCTTCTTCGTCCTGTGGCGCGTATGTCTTTTTCATCTTCAAACTCTTTCTATCGCTGGTCTAACAAGTTCAGCGAGAAGTACTGCAGCATCCAAGATTGTCTTACTCTCACCGCCAGGCACTCTTCCTTCGCGAATGCCGACGCCCACGAGGCCACATCAGATACTTCAACTCTTCACGGTGTCGGTTTTTGCTGTTTGCAAAACGACTAAACCAGCTACAAGAAGGGGTGCACTTGGCACCCCTTCAGACTATCAGTGATTACTCTTCATCATCCTGTGTGTTGGGCTGACTGGCTTCTTCACTCAAATCAGTAGTTCCAAATCCAGAAACCCCAACAGTTCCTAAAATCGCATCAAGCTCTTCAAGGTTTCGTTGATACGAACGCGGTGGCAAAGCCTCGCCTAGCATATCTTCACCATCGGTGTTGAAAGTTGCAGGTTCGTCACCACCAATAAGAATCGTAACATCGGGCGAGAACACCATATCGAGAAGCTGGCTCATGTCATCACTTGAGGCCGAGAAATCGTCTTCAATCACATGAATCAAAGAATGCTCAACCAAGCCTTCTTTGAGCTCTTCGATGGCCTTAACTCCAATACCCTCGATACGTAGCAGGTCCTCCTCGGTATGACCAACAAGATCAGCAACGGTCTCGATGCCAGCCTCAGAGAATTTGTTTGCCCAGCGCTGGGATACTCCAAGATCGTCATATACATAGAGACGTGCCTCTTCATCGGTAAGATTATGGGCGCCATGTCCAGCACTAACGCCATTGTAGTAATTACCGTAGTTAACACCCATGTTGAGGTAGCTATCGCTATCAAGCGACCAATCCTGAGGTTGTGGTAAAAGCTCTTCGATAGAGCGGAGAGCCTCCGGTGCAAAATCGGGAAGATTATCACCGGCAACACGATCAACAGGACGACCCTTGTAGGTAAGTCCAACTTTGCGATAGCGAGAAAGTCCGGTTCCAGCAGGAATTGGCTTACCGATAATAACGTTTTCTTTGAGTCCAGCCAAACGATCGGTCTTTGCCTCAATTGCAGCGTCGGTGAGCACCTTGGTGGTCTCTTGGAAAGATGCAGCAGAAAGCCATGAATCAGTTGCAAGAGATGCCTTGGTGATACCAAGCAACAATGGCTGTCCAACGGGTGGCTCTTTGCCATCAACAACCAGCTGATTAACTGTCTTCTCGAACTCAAAGCGGTTGACCTGGCGACCAGGAAGATAATTTGATTCACCAGCATCGATAACAGCGAGCTTGCGAAGCATCTGACGAGCGATAACTTCGATATGCTTGTCGTTGATGTCTACACCCTGGCTCACGTATACACCCTGAACCTGGCTGACGATATAGCGAAGCGTGGTATTAGGATCGGTCAAACGCAACAGGTCGTGTGGGTTTACTGAACCCTTGGTGAGCTGTTGACCAACCTTAACTTGGCTCATATCAGTAACGCCAGGAAGCATCTGAGCGCGCGCCGAGATAACATACTCGCGAACATTTCCCTGATCGTCATGAATGGTAAGCGTCTTGTTTTGCTTATCTCCAGAAATCTGAAGTGTTCCAGCGATTTCTGCAAGCACTGCCTGACCTTTTGGCTTACGAGCCTCGAAAAGCTCAGTAACGCGAGGGAGACCGTGCGTGATGTCTTCACCAGCGACACCACCAGTATGGAAGGTACGCATGGTTAACTGAGTTCCAGGCTCGCCAATCGACTGAGCAGCAATGATACCAACTGCAGTACCGATATTAACGGGGCGCGACATTGCAAGATCCCAGCCATAGCACTTCTGGCATACTCCGATATCGGCATGACAGGTCATAACCGTGCGAATCATGACTTCATCGATACCTTCAGCCTGCATCTTAACAAGCTGATCCATATGAGAGACATACTCCCCTGCCGGCAAGATGGTTTCACCCTTCTTGTCTTTGACGTCTTCAAGAAGACAACGACCAATGAGGTTTTCGTCAAGCTCTCCCTTTTCGTCGTAGAGGGAATACATAACACCATCGGTAGTTTCGCAATCAATCTCACGAATGATGACGTCTTGAGCAACATCAACCAAGCGGCGTGTGAGGTATCCAGAGTCAGCCGTACGGAGTGCGGTATCAGCAAGACCCTTACGAGCACCGTGTGTCGAGATAAAGTACTCAAGAACTGAGAGACCCTCGCGGAAGTTTGCCTTAATTGGACGGTCGATAATCTCACCCTTCGGGTCAGACATAAGACCACGCATACCTGCAAGCTGACGAATCTGCTTGATATTACCTCGAGCACCTGAGAGTGCCATCATGTAAATCGGATTGAACTTATCGAAGTTGTCAGCCATTGCTTCGCCAACCTCTTCATTAGCCATGTTCCAGATATCAACAACCTGCTTGTGGCGCTCGTCTACCGACATCAAGCCAAGCTCATAATCCTCATCGATTGCAGCAACTTTGTCGTCATACTTCGCAAGAATTTCCTTTTTAGCAGGTGGCACGGTAGCATCGTAAACCGATACGGTAACACCAGCGCGCGTTGCATAGTGGAACCCAGCATCCTTCAAGCCGTCAAGGATTGCAGGAATATCTGAAAGGTCGTAGCGAGAGCAGCAATCCTCAACGAGAAGACCAACTTCTTTTTTGTTCATCTCGTAGTTAAGGAAAGGATAGTCATCAGGAAGCTCATCGTTAAACAGAATGCGTCCAATGGTAGTTTCAATGCGCTCGCCTTGAGCGTGCTCTTCAAACTGATCAAAGGCATGTGCAACCTGAGTGTCTTTTGAAAGACGAACCCAAATCTTTGCCTGCAAATCAAGTTCGGCGCGTGCATTGTAGCAGTTCATTGCGTCATCGAAATCGATGAATGAACGACCCTCGCCCGGGAAACCGTCACGTGCAGCAGTCAGATAATACAATCCGATAATCATATCCTGCGTTGGCACGGTCATTGGCCTACCATGAGCTGGAGATTTAATATTGTTCGAGGAAAGCATTAAGATACGTGCTTCAGCTTGAGCCTCGTTTGAAAGCGGCACATGAACAGCCATTTGGTCGCCGTCGAAGTCAGCATTAAATGCGGTACATACAAGCGGATGCAAGCGAATAGCTTTACCTTCTACCAGCACGGGTTCGAAAGCCTGAATGCCCAAGCGGTGCAAGGTGGGTGCGCGGTTGAGAAGCACTGGATGTTCGGTAATGACCTCTTCTAAGACGTCCCAAACATAACTTGCGCCACGATCAACGGCACGCTTAGCAGCCTTAATATTTGCAGCATACTCAAGCTCGACTAAACGCTTCATAACGAAAGGCTTGAACAACTCAAGTGCCATCTGGGAAGGAAGGCCGCACTGATGAAACTTGAGCTGCGGACCAACCACGATAACCGAACGACCCGAGTAGTCAACACGCTTACCAAGAAGGTTTTGACGGAAGCGACCTTGCTTACCTTTAAGCATGTCAGAGATTGACTTCAGCGGACGATTGCCTGGGCCCGTTACCGGACGACCACGGCGACCGTTATCGAAGAGAGAGTCAACTGCTTCTTGAAGCATACGCTTTTCGTTGTTAACGATAATCTCAGGAGCACCCAAATCAAGGAGACGCTTGAGGCGATTGTTGCGGTTTATCACGCGACGATACAGGTCATTGAGGTCGCTTGTTGCAAAGCGTCCACCATCGAGCTGAACCATCGGGCGCAAATCTGGAGGAATAACCGGGATTACATCTAGCACCATATCGGAAGGCTTGTTGGCGCTCTTTAAGAACGCATCGACTACCTTAAGACGCTTGATAGCTTTTGCACGTTTCTGACCTTTTCCTGTCGAAATAGTCTCGCGAAGCTCTTCTGCAACCTTCTCAAGCTCAATTTCATCAAGTAAATCGCGAATCGACTCAGCACCCATTCCGCCTTTGAAATACTCGCTGTAATTCAGGCGCATCTCACGATATAGACCCTCATCAGGAACCAATTGCTTTGGCTCAATCTTCATAAAGGCATCGAAGGCATCCGTGCGCAAAGCTTTGCGCTCGTTGAACTCTTCGTAGATGTCAGCCACTTCTTCTTCGGCTTCTTCAGGTGTCAAGCGATCGTCGTCGAGTTCGTCGTCAACAAACTCGTCGTCTTCGGGAGCGTAGTCGCTTGAAAGCTTGCGTGTTGCCTCGATGAGGCGGTCGCGCTCTGCATCCAACTCTTCAAGATCGGCTGCCAACTCGTCGCGTAATTCGTCGACATCCTCTTCGCGAGCCTCTTTATCAACAGAGGTCACGATTGAGGAAGCAAAGTAGAGTACTTTCTCAAGCTCTTTTGGCGCGATGTCTAAAAGATAACCCAGGCGCGAAGGGGAACCCTTGAAATACCAAATGTGCGAGACCGGAGCAGCAAGCTCAATATGTCCCATGCGATCACGACGTACGCGTGAACGGGTAACTTCAACACCGCAACGTTCGCAAACAATGCCCTTAAAACGGACGCGCTTGTACTTTCCGCAAGCACATTCCCAATCCTTGGTAGGACCAAAAATCTTCTCGCAGAACAGGCCATCCTTTTCTGGCTTGAGCGTTCTATAGTTGATGGTCTCTGGCTTTTTAACTTCTCCTCGAGACCAGCTTCTTACATCTTCGGCACTGGCAAGGGAGATACGCAATGCATCGAAATTATTAACGTCAAATTCCGCCATTAGTTCTCCTCTCCATCACCGATAAGATCATTGATATCATTACCGCCTATCAACTCATTTCCATCTTCATTATTTAGCTCACTAACGCTTCCGCCGATGAGCTCATTTGCATCACCAACGATGTTTTTCACGTCAGCCATAAGGTCTCCCAGATCAAGACTCATATCAGCCAAGACATCGCGAGATTCTTCCTCGGTCTTTTTGGCATCAGCACGTAGAGCGGCTAATAAAGCTGCATCCGCATCTTCCATGTCTTCTTCGGAGCTCACATCGCGAACCGTGCGATCTTCACCTTCAAGCTCGACGTTCAAGCACAGTGATTTCATTTCTTTCACAAGAACCTTAAAGGACTCTGGCACTTCAGGATCAGGAATATTTTCTCCCTTAACAATTGCCTCATACGACTTCACGCGGCCGGAAGTATCGTCGGACTTAACCGTAAGAATCTCCTGCAACACATTCGATGCGCCATATGCGTAGAGCGCCCACACTTCCATCTCTCCGAAACGCTGACCGCCGAATTGGGCTTTACCACCCAGAGGTTGCTGCGTAATGAGAGAGTATGGACCGGTTGAGCGAGCGTGAATCTTGTCGTCTACCATGTGACCAAGTTTGAGGATATAGCTTTGACCAACCGTAATTGGCTCACGGAATCGCTCGCCAGTACGTCCATCGAAAAGAACAGCTTTACCGGTGCGAGAAAGCTGAGGAACAAACTCGTCACGAGCCTTATCGCCAAATTCTTGATGGTTGATATTAATCAGATTGCGATTAGCCTTCTCAATTGCGTCTGAAATCTCTTTTTCAGTTGCGCCGTCAAATACCGGGCTTGCAATATGGATAGGACCATCAACAGCCTCATCAGAGTTCTCGTCGTCAGACCAACCCACCTTAGCGGCCCAGCCCAAGTGGCATTCAAGCAGCTGACCAACATTCATACGTGAAGGTACGCCCAGTGGATTTAAGATAACGTCAATAGGCGTTCCGTCTGCCAAATAGGGCATATCCTCAACAGGAAGAATACGTGAGATAACACCCTTATTACCATGACGACCGGAGAGCTTATCGCCCTGCTGGATTTTACGCTTTTGAGCAACATACACACGCACGAGCTCATTGATGCCAGGAGCAAGTTCGTCTCCATCGAGGCGGGAGAAGCGGCTTACGCCGATAACGCGACCACCCGAACCATGAGGAACCTTAAGCGAAGTATCGCGGACCTCACGTGCTTTCTCACCGAAAATTGCACGAAGTAAACGCTCTTCAGCAGTTAGCTCTGTCTCGCCCTTAGGAGTGACTTTACCAACCAATACATCGCCAGGGAACACCTCAGCACCGATGCGGATAATACCATCGGCATCAAGATCAGAAATCATGTCG
Source organism: Raoultibacter sp. (assembly GCA_050945135.1). Taxonomy (GTDB): domain Bacteria; phylum Actinomycetota; class Coriobacteriia; order Coriobacteriales; family Eggerthellaceae; genus WRIS01. The sequence goes on along the minus strand of JBMNSJ010000002.1, from coordinate 60,059 downwards.
TCAGAGGTATTTGGAAGCTCACGAGTGATTTCCTCGGGTCCAAGCTTGGTGTCGCGTGCATCGATTTCATATTCTGAGATATGAATGCTCGTCAGGAGGTCTTCTGCAACGACGCGCTCGGAAACGATGATAGCGTCCTCGTAGTTATATCCTTCCCATGGCATATACGCGATAAGTAAGTTTTGTCCGAGAGCAAGCTCTCCTCCATCACAAGATGGACCATCTGCCAAAACATCGCCAGCGCTTACCTCATCACCCTTACGAACGAGTGGACGATGGTTTACGCATCCGCTCTGATTGGAGCGTTGGAATTTAGGAATGAGATACTCGTCATATTCGCCCTCATCATTTAATACGATGATGGTCTGAGAGTCTACGTAATCGACGGTACCAGGACGCTGAGCAACCATAATTTCGCCAGAGTCAACAGCGATGCGATGCTCGATGCCTGTACCAATCAAAGGAGCAGAAGGGCGCAGAAGCGGAACTGCCTGGCGCTGCATGTTTGATCCCATAAGCGCGCGGTTTGCGTCGTCGTGCTCAAGGAACGGAATCAGCGAGGTTGCAACTGATACCATCTGTCGAGGAGATACGTCCATGTAATCGACGCGAGAAGGAATTACTTCATCGGGCTCTCCGTAGGTACCACTGCTATCTTTTGTGCGACAAAGAACACGGGCAGCAGGCGTAAAGGTGCCATCATCATCATCAAGATGTCCAAATACGCGAGTCTCTGGATCAAACTCATCGTTTGCCTGGGCAATGGTGTAGTTTTCTTCCTCGTCTGCCGTTAGATAATCAACCTCATCGGTAACCTTTCCATCAACAACGCGACGGTAAGGCGTCTCAATGAAACCATAAGGGTTTACGCGAGCATAGGTAGCAAGTGAGCCAATGAGACCAATGTTGGGTCCTTCAGGGGTCTCAATCGGACACATACGTCCGTAATGTGAAGTATGAACGTCGCGAACTTCGAATCCTGCGCGCTCACGCGAAAGACCACCAGGTCCTAGAGCGGAAAGACGACGTTTGTGCGTGATTCCAGCGGCAGGATTGGTTTGGTCCATAAACTGAGAAAGCTGAGAAGAACCAAAGAACTCTTTAATGGATGCCACAATCGGGCGAATGTTAACCAAGCTCTGAGGAGTAATTTCATCAGGCTCTTGCATGCTCATACGCTCACGCACTACACGCTCCATGCGAGAAAGACCGATGCGGAACTGGTTTTGAATGAGTTCGCCTACGGTGCGGATGCGACGATTGCCGAAATGGTCGATATCGTCGGTTGCGAAGCCTTCGGCACCTGCATGAAGTCCAACAATGTAGCGCATGGTGCGCACGATGTCTTCTTCAGTAAGTGTCGAGCTTTCATTATCGGGATCAAAGCCAAGCTTTTTATTAATCTTGTAACGACCAACCTTAGCAAGATCATAGCGCTGCTCGTTGAAAAACAATCCCTCAAGCAAGGTACGAGCTGAGTCGATTGTTGGAGGCTCACCAGGACGGAAGCGCTTATAGAGCTCGATCAATGATTCTTCTTTAGTAGTAGCAGGATCGCGATCAAGCGTGCGAAGCACCATTTCGTCTTCGCCTAAAAGATCGATAATCTCTTCGCGTGTCTCAGCTAATCCTAGCGCTCTTACGAGAAGCGTGGCGGGCTGCTTACGCTTGCGATCGATGCGGACTGACAAAATATCGCGCTTGTCAGTTTCGAACTCAAGCCAAGCTCCGCGAGAAGGAATAACCTTAGAGTTAAAAATTATCTTGTCAGAAGTCTTGTCGCGCTCGGAGGCAAAATAAACGCCCGGGCTACGAACCAGCTGAGATACTACAACGCGCTCGGTACCATTAATGATGAAGGTACCACGAGGGGTCATCAGCGGGAAATCACCAATGAACACGTCTTGTTCTTTAATCTCACCGGTTTCACGATTGATGAATCTAATCTCTACAAAGAGAGGTGCTTGATACGAAACATCTTTTTCTTTACATTCATCAACACTAAACTTAGGATCTCCGAATTCGTGCTTGCCGAATTCGACGCTCATGTCCTTCGTACTGCTTTCGATAGGACTGATATCCGCAAAAGCTTGTGCCAAGCCTTCTTTCTTAAACCATTCGAAACTGTCGACCTGGATAGAAATCAGATTGGGAACGTCCATTACGTCGGGCGTCTTAGCAAAGCTTTTACGATCCCTATAAAGGCTGGTAGGGGCTTGCTTTTTTCCTTTAGCCACGAGGCTTGTCCTCCTTCATGAGAATACGCAAATCTGCAAAAAATCGCAACTTCATAAAATAGTATGGCGTGTCAAATGAGTCAAGAAAAAAGTTTTTGAACTGTGGATATTTCATGTTATTGAGCCAGAACAGGCTCCGACAATCGAATGTTTAAACATTCGTCTAAGCATGCTTACTCGCGCTTAGCTTTTATTTTCAGGCAGCATGTTTATCTTAATCGATATATATTTTGCTCGGATCTTCCTTGAGAGAATGCGATTCGACCACATAATCAATGAAATGATCTACGCATCGAGGATGGTAATTTCTTTGGTCATGAATCATATAAATACGATGATGGAAAGTTTTCTTCTCTTTTAGGTTGTTTACTAAAGGACGCACTTCGATTCCATCAACGCTCTTTAAAAAGAAGGTATCAAGCATGACCGCAGCCTCAACACCGTGCATGGCAAATCCTGCGAGAATCGATTCATCGAGGTAGTTGTAATTAATGCGCCCGACGTTTAGTTTATCGAGCATCTCTTTTACTGCTTTTCCCAAAGGAATGGTATCGCTATATGAAATAAGCGAGTGACCTCGCAAATCTTCAGGTACGATGTATTCCTTTTTTGCTAAGGGAGATGACGAATTCATGGCAACAATAACTTGTTGCGTGAGGATAGGCGTGTAAGACAGCAGCGGATCAGTATCGCTTTTCGAAGCAAAAATTACATCATAGATGCCATCTTTTAAATCGTGCATCAGTGGCAAGCTGGGATCTTCACGAACGTTAAAGGTAGCGCTCGTCCCAGTTTCGAATTTGAAGCGAGTAATCAAACGAGGCACATAATCGGTTTGAACGGTAATAATACAACCAAGATCAACTTTTCCGCCTTCGCTGGTGCCCGCATATTCTTTCATGATATCGACACCTTTATCGATGCGATCAAGCCCTGCTTCTACATAATCGAGAAACTCCTGGCCACACTTTGTGAGTTGGATATTGCGGCCTGTGCGCTGAAAAAGCGAAACACCCAGCTCGTTTTCGAGCGAGCTAATCGCATTCGAAAGAGAGGGCTGGGTAATATAGAGTTCTTTTGCTGCCTTTGCATAATGTTGCAAATCGGCTAGCTTTCGAAAATAGTAGAGCTGTGACAGATTCATGGGCCCTCCGTCGTACGATTCACCTGGTCGAATCTGGGTTAGTGTGTTCGATTATAACCGAAAACCTTATTTATACACCCGAGTTCTCAAAATGACAGACCGCGAGCGGCTCTATATGAGAAAACTCCGGGCTTGCAACTATGCAAAACCCGGAGCTTATATGCTCAATATTTTTCGAGAAATATCTAGAGCTTGGCAGTCATATCAGGGAGAATCTTTTTAAGATCGCCGATGATACCGTAGTCAGCCTGCTTGAAGATGGGAGCGTTTTGATCTTTGTTGATCGCAACGATAACATCTGAGCCGCTAACACCAACCATGTGCTGCATCTGACCAGAAATACCCACTGCAAAATAAACCTTTGGAGAAATCTGTTTTCCAGAAACACCCAGATACAGACTGCGGGCCATCCATTTGTTGTTCTCGGAAAGAGGACGAGAACAAGCAAGATCGCCCTTCACCTTTGCAGCGAAATCGCGTGCAAGGTCGAGCTCTGATTCTTCAGCGAAACCGCGGCCGCAACCAACGACAACCTTTGACTTCGTGACGTCAGCGCCAACCTGCTCGACTGGCTTGGTTCCACGAACTACGAGACCGTTTGCAGGAGCCTTAAAGGCAAGTTTATTGACCGTATCGGTACCACTTGCAGCGACATCAGCAAAACAAGCGCCCGAGAGCATGTAGAATTTCACAGAAGCGGTGGATTTCTGCTTCTTAGCAGCTAAACCACCAAAGTACATGCTCTCGGCGACTTCACCCTCGAAAGAAGTAACGTCAACGATAATGCTCGTATCTGCATGTGCAGCCAATAATCCGCCAACAATCTTCAAGCGAACATCAGCTTCGATAAATACAACACCTGGTGCAAGCTCATCATAGAGATCGCGAACTGTCTCAAAAGCATTCTCGAGAGCCTCGCCCTCAGGAAGCTCAACATCGTAAGCAACATCGGCGATTCCTGTTTCAGGAGTGCCTTTAATAGTGACTAATGCAACCTCATCAGCGAAAGAACGGACGCCCGCGCACAGAAACTTCTGCGCATCGCTTGACTCTGCAATAACTAATGCCTTCATTCTCAACCGCCTTTCTAACGAAGTGCTTCAGTGACAACAGCGACGAAGGAATCGAAGTCGCCATCCTTGGACATGTCGAATATTTCATTTTTGCGCTCAGCAAGTTCGGGAGCCTTAACTTCTTCAACCTGGAAGGCAGAGTCAATGCTTACGCCGACCTCATCAAGCGTCTGGATTGCAGCAGGTTTCTTTCCTGCGGCAAGAATCTCGCGCATTCCCGCAATGCGAGGAACAGCGATGTCTGGTGAAACCGAAACGATAGCTGGAAGACTAACCTCAACCTCTTCGACTTCAGTGTCAAAGGTGCGCTCAACGATAGCTTTGCCATCTTCAACGCGAAGTGCAGTTACGCCATTTACTACAGGGATACCAAGCAGTGACGCAAGCTGTACGTCTACCTGTCCAGCGTAGTTATCGGCTGAACCGTCACCACAAAGGATTAGGTCATAATCGCCAACTTGTCCGAGAAGAGCCTGCAAAACCTTCGCGGTTGGGCGAGATTCTGCATCATCCATTGCATCGTCGGCAACCATGAATAACTCATCGATACCGCGGGAAAGGATGCTTTTCTTAACCTTAAGATCATCTGCAGCTTTCTTGCTTGCAGAGATAGCCACCACACTAGCGCCACAGGCTTCAGCTGTCTGAGCTGCTGCCTCAATAGCATTTAGGTCATAGGTGCTAATGATTTGATGAGCTTTCGAATAATCGAGGTTACGGTCGGACGCGACAACAATGTCTTGATCATCAGGAACGACTTTTACCGCTACTACGATTTTCATATTCTACCCTCAATTCCTTTTCTCGTAGGTTTATCGTTTACGGATTTGATAATCCTTATTTCTTATATTTCTTGACGAGCTCACGACCAGCAATGTAGCTCATAATCTCGACGGTACCACCGGCGAGCTGATTACCACGAAGGTCGGTCCAGATACGTCCAACACGAGTCTCGGTGGTGTATCCAAGTGCAGCGAATATCTCGAGAGCCATGTCGGCTACCTTCGAGCATCCAACTGTTGCGTAGCGCTTGAGCAAAGCCGCCTCAACACGAACTGATTCTCCCTGGTCGAGCTGCCAAAGAGTCTTGTAGAGCATGTTGCGAGAATTCTCAAGAATGGTTTCCATCTCAGCAAGCATGTCTTGAATCAAAGGATTAGCGCCGATTGGCTTACCAAAGGTGTAGCGCTCTGATACATATGCTGCAGCATCGTCCATACAAGCTTGTGCAAGTCCGAGACTCTGTGCAACAACAAGACAACGCTCAATCTCGAAGTTCTTCATAAGAAGCAAGAAGCCTTCTCCTTCTTTACCAAGGCGCTGATCCTCAGTAAGACGTACCTCATCAAAGAATACATCGACGAAGGGGATGATTTGCTGACCGATTTTATCGAGACCAACTGTAGACAAACCGGGTGTAGAAGTATCAAGCAACCACAAAGACATGCTCTCGTTAGCATGTGCAGGATGCTCGTCTTTACTTACTACTAACATATAAGGAGTGTTTCCACCATTGGTAACCCAGGTCTTTTGACCATTCATAATATAGGTTCCATCAGGCTGTTTTTTGGTGTACGTGCTCATCGCCTTGTTATCTGAGCCAGCACCTGGTTCGGACAAAGCAAGTGATGCGATAGGCTTACCTGAATTGTTGTATTGCTCAATAACAAGGTTAATCTGTTCAGGTGTACCAAATTCTGCAACGTCTGCTGTAGCAAGCATTGCGGTCATGAACGGAGTCATACAACCCGTAGCATGATAGAGCTTCTCGGTCATAAGTCCGAGGGTCAATTTGTCGCAGGGTATTCCACCGTACTCCTCAGGGAGTCCCATAAATGCGAAACCAGCGTCGCGGTAAGCTTCGCCAATCTCGTCCGGAATGCCGTGATTCTCATACATTTTGTTCACGGTATCCTCATCAAAGTACCTATCTGCGAACTCTTCAATACTTTCAATGAGCAGTTCTTGGTCGACTGTCAAACTAAAGTCCATAGCAATCTCCTTTCGATAATGGTAAGTTTGCACCCATACGGGGCATCATGTCCAATAGGTTGTTTCTGTGTTATAGACAAGCAATTGATAGCCAAATACTATTGAAACGTTTTTCGGACACTTTTGATGTTTTGGGGTCAAATACCTGGGGTTTTTGTTGATTGATAGAAACAGGCTATGAAACCGTGAGTCAACTCATTATCATTTCCTATTGGACACTAGGAGTGTCTGCGATGCACACTGAGACGAAAGGATTTCCGGGTAAGCCATGATGCTAGTTCGCGGTAGAATCCAATAGTCCGAGACATCTAATCTAATAGGAGGATGCATGAGTAAGCTTACACAGCAAGAGTTTAAAGACTATCTCAAGAAAGTCCGCGCGCTCGCCGAGGGACCATTCGAAGAGATGCAAAAAGAGGTTGAGGTAACCAACAAGTTCCCTCAGAAGTTCATCGATCTCGCTATCGAGAACGACCTTTATCGTTACGCTTTGCCAGAGGAGTACGGCGGATGGGGACTGTCCGAAAAAGAAATCCTCCAGGTACAAGAAGAGTTCAGCCGTGGTCCTGGTGGAATGCGCATGCATCTTCACTATGCTGCTGACCTTAACTGGCGCATCCTTGACGATTACGGCAAACCAGAGCTCAAAGAAGAGTTCATGCACAAGTTCCAGGACAAGACCATCTTCACCAACTTCGCTCTTACCGAGCAGTCCGGTGGTACTGGTGCTGACCTGCACTCAACCGCAATCAAAGATGCTGATGGCAACTACGTTCTTAATGGTGAGAAATGGCTCATCTCTCACACCGACGTTTCACAGTATGCCTATGTTATCGCTGTAACTGATCCTGAGAAGAAGGGTGACGCACGTCTCTCTGCATTCTTCGTACCTATGGATCTTCCTGGATTCGAACTCGTTCCTATGCCTCACATGATGGGCTGCCGCGGTGCTGGTCATGCTGGCTTCCGTTTCACCAACGTTGTTCTTGATCCAAAATACCTGCTCGGCGAAGAGGGTCAGGGCATGGAAGTTGCAATGCACTCACTCGCTATCTCTCGTGTACACATTGCTGACTCAAACCTCGGTATGTGCCAGCGTATGCTCGAGATGTCAATCGCTCGTGCTCGCGATCGCGTAACCTTTGGCAAGCCAATCATCGAGCGTCAGGCTATCAAGATGAAGATTGCTAACATGGCAACCATGATTCACGCACTTCGCTGCATGGTTATCGACTTCGCTGATGACTACGATCTTGATCCTCACAACGAGTACGTTGCTGAGAAAGCCGCTATGTGCAAGCTCTTCTCAATCGACACCACTCGCGTTGTCTCTGACGAGATGCTCGAGATCTTCGGTGGCGACGGTTACTTCGAGGATTCACCTTATGGTCCTACCGAGCGTATGTATCGTGACGTTCGCGCTATGTGGCTTGAAGAGGGTGCTCCTACCGTTCAGCGTATCACCATCGCTCGTAACGTTGACAAATTCAACGGCCACGTTGAGTACCAGACTTGGCTTGCAGGCGGATCGCTCGCATAAACCAACTTCTGATTACGAAGTATTTTGCCCACCTGAGCACTCGGGTGGGCAGCCCCTTACAAACAAACCCTTGCCCAGTAGTGGTGAGGGTTTTTTGTTTCATGGATGAAAACACTCGACAACAAAATCGCAACACAACAGAGATAAACATGATTCCTTGCTATGATTTAACTCGTGGGTTAGATGCTTATATGAGCAGAATTTAGCCAGTAGATTTCTTTCAAAGGAACCACATAAGACAGGCAAGAGCACAGAAAAAGGACGTATGAAAGGGGTATTACCATGCAGGGCAATCCAAAACTAATCGATATGCTCAACGATTTACTCGCGAGCGAGCTCGCCGCAATCAATCAATACATAGTGCATGCAGAAATGTGTGAGGATTGGGGCTATACGAAACTGAGTGCAGTTTCTAAAACTCGTTCAATCGCCGAAATGAGGCATGCAGAAAAACTCATCGAACGAATCCTATTCCTGGAAGGCACTCCTGTTGTAACGAAGCTTGACACCATCAACATTGGTGGCGCAGTTCCTGAGCAATTAAGCTTCGACCATGAAGCTGAAGCTGGAGCAATCAAACTCTATAACGAAGCGATTGTTCTTGCTGGTGAAGTAAATGATTACGCAACGAGAGATATTCTCGTACAAATTCTCAATGACGAAGATGCTCATATTGACGAAATTGAAGAGCTGCAAGATCAAGTAGATCAGATGACGCTAAACATTTTCTTAACGACCCAGGTCTAGCACTTCTGATACATCTTGTTTATCTCGATTTAGAGGATAGAGTGAGTGTTCATGTAAAGGGTGTCACATCAAGTGGCATCCTTTTTATCTTGTCTTATTATCTTGAGTCGCTTCTAGTATCGGACGAATCGTGCGTCTGATGCCGCAGATTCCCCCTCAGTTCAATATCGCTTGCTTTCCCGTTTAATTTAGTTTTTTGAACTGTACATCGCCTGCTGTCTATCGGAAGTAGTGCCAATTAGAAGATTGGCTTCGCTTGGTTCTTGGCTGAAGATGGCGACAGGTGTGTAGAAATAAGGTGCTGGCGGCAACCACTGCTTTAAAACAAGGTAGCCACGGATAAGTTTTTCAGTAGTGCGCGATTCAAAAGCGAGCGAAGTACCAAAATGAGCTAGTATTCTCGAATTTATACGTATTTGCTCGTAGAGTACAAGAAAAATCGCGCACTACTGAGAATTTTTGACAAGATGCTCGAATTAAATGAAACATGCTTGAAGCAGATAGATTATGCTCGGGGTGTCTCAGAATTGCATTTTGTCTAACTTGCTTAATCCCTCGCATGAAGAGCTAGCTTTTATCCAAGTTGACGAGCATTAATACCTCAACTACAAGCCATGAGCGCGTTTCTGAGGGTGGATTGTGAGTATTTTCATCGTTACTTTGCGGAAATATGATTCACAAGACGCACACGCCCCTATCACAGGTTCTGCAACGCGACCTTTTATAATAGGTCTTGCAATACAGGGATCTTCCCCTCCCGGTATTTGCACTGTTTCCTAACTTGAAGCAGTAACGGCGCTTTGAGCGTCGTGTTTTCCCCTCCTTGTTGGCCCGGTGGAGCTCCCCTCTCCCCGGGCCGCCTCTTTCTCCGGTCTTAGGAGGCAGCTCATCTTGAGGTTCCAAACCTTCATTACGTAACGAAGTACGCTACTTCAGGTTTTCACTCAATCTAAGCTGCCTCCTAAGACCTCAGTTTATTCGGGTTCATCTTGAGGTTCCAAACCTTCATTACGTAACGAGTCTGGCTTGATGATTTTTTACTGGTCTCTGAGCTCTTCTAGTTTTTTACGCATTTCGGGACTCAATCGTGCAGCAAGCGTATTTTTCTGAGCCACCGAAATCTCGCTTTCGCGTCGTCGTTCCTCGCCTAAAGTATTGATTTCCCAGCTGAAATCATTGGCGCTCATTCTGTCGATGCCTCCACCAAAAACTGCATCTTGAATACTCGCATCACTTGTAACCACTAGGGTTTCGACCTGACGTCTACGTGCATCATGCGCAAGCTCTTCGATTACCTTGTCGGCTGATTGCTGATAAGGCGAAAAAAGTATCCTTACGCCTCCGATTATTTCAGTTTCTCCTGCAGAATGCTCGTTATTCGTTGCATCGAAAACGATGACGGCATTCCACTCGCGTCCCGCAAAGCTGACCACATCATTAATTAGCGCCTCACGTGCCGCATTAAAAGCATCATCAGTGTAGTCGGGATCGGTGATTGTCTTATAGCGACTTCCCGACCTTAATACATTGTAGCCATCAACAATAAGAAGCTTTTTTGCTTTGCTGGACATGTATTCGTTTCACCCTATTTGACTTCGTTTTGTCGAAACCACTCATACATACACGCTGTTGCAGACTGAGCCACATTCAGTGATCCCGTTTTTCCAACCTGCGGCAAACGAATAAGGAAGTCGCAGTTCTCTTGGGTAAGACGCGCCAATCCTTCATCTTCACTACCCATGATAAGTGCCATTTTTCCTTTGAGGTTAGCCTCCCAGATACTGCCCGAAGCCTTTTCGCTTGCTCCAGCAATCCAATACCCCTCTTTTTTGAGGCGATCAACCACCTGGATGATATTTGCAACCTGACTCACGTGAATATGAGAAATAGCACCCGCTGAGCTTTTGTATGTTGAGGCGTTCACCCGGGCACTTCGTTTGTTTGGGATAATGATGCCGCTTGCACCCACAACCTCAGCACTTCGAGCGATTGCTCCAAGATTTCCCGAATCAGTAATATGATCGAGAATGATTACCAGCGCTGCTCCCCCACGCTCTGCTGCACTAGATTCAGCTGCATCAATAATCGTCTGAACATTGACGTAATTGAAAGGCTTTGCGATTGCGATAAACCCTTGATGGCTTCCCCTCTCGGACTTGTCATCAAGGTCACGGCGACGAACCATTTTTACCGGCACTTCGGCCTTTTTTGCTTTTCTCAAGATATCCTCAACGAGCCCGTCACGCTTAAGATTATCAGCCATGAGAATCGTCTTGAGCGGTATATGTGTTTTTAAGGCCTCAAGAACTGGACGCTTTCCCTCAATATAATCAGACATGATTCCCTTTCAAAAAAATGTATGCTAGCAAGAATTGTAACCTGTTGAAATCCGTTTTCGAAGAACATGTTTGATATACTGGTGACTTTGTTGGTCAAGAAGTAACTAGGTGGTCTCTTGATTGAAAGAAATACTCAGTCAGAAGCAGAGGATTTAGCTCTGTTTAATGCGACGCTTCTCGATGTCGTTCTCGGAGTAAACGATGGCTTTGCCTCGCCACTCCGCTTTACTCAAGCGCTCGAAAAAGTGCGTGATTTCTTTCGCTTCGGAAGTGTTTTCGTTTATGAATCCGATCCACAAAAGCGTCTCGTACTTCATGAACACTCTGCTACCTTTGCCCATGATGCCTTGGTGCCTTCGTTTACGCTTGAAGAATTATTTAGCCCTCAAGAAATCACTTATATTGAGAATAATCCATGGTGCTGTGCTACCAAAAATTTTGACAGGAACTCGCTCCAAATAAAACTGAGCTCCTTTTTCGATGAAGAAAGTTCTTTTGTCGTATTCATCATTGGCGAAGAAGGCAACATTATCGGCTGTGTCGGCATGGCTGACAAGCGCAAGCACCACCCCCTAACAGAAACCGAATTTTCTCAAGCCCAAACAATACTTGGCCTCATCATGAGGCGTTCTCACTCCCGTATATACAAGCGTCGTCTTGAATACACAGGAGCTGCCCTCGAAAACATTATGGATCACCTCGGCTTCGACATTTACGTAAATGATTTCGAAACTCACGAGATGCTATACGCAAACAAATCGATGGCTGAGCCTTATGGCGGCTGGAAAAACATGCAAGATAAAACTTGCCATGAAGCACTTTATGATGGACAGCAAGAAGAATGCGAGTACTGTCCGAAAAAAGAGCTTATTGACGAGCAGGGTCAGCCGAGCAAAATTCATTCCTGGGACTACCAGCGTCCCTTTGACGGAACCTGGTTTCGAGTTATCTGTGCTGCCTTCGAGTGGGTTGATGGACGCATGGCGCAAGTGGTATCAAGCACCGACATCAACGAAGCGAAGAACAACGAATTATTAATCCGACGCATGGCTTTTCACGATCAGCTCACAGGAATCGGCAATCGCCGCAAGCTTGAAGCCGACTTTCACGAGCTCTTGAAAGAGCCAAACAAGATTGAAAAGGGCATATCCCTAATTTTTCTCGACCTTGATGGCTTTAAAGGAGTAAACGATACCTATGGTCATGTTGGCGGAGATGCCCTCCTTACCCACATCTCAACTCTTTTTCAAGAAAACGAATTAACCCGCAATCGGTGCTACCGCTACGGAGGCGATGAATTTATTTTCCTTCTCGAAAATATCAGCGTCGAGGAAACCTTCGATAAAGGCAATCATATTCTTGAGGTATTGCAAACCCCCCTTAAGATTGAAAACGAGCTTGTATCTTGCAAGGGAAGTTTTGGCGTTGCTCACTACCCCGACGATAATACCGATTTCTGGAAACTCCTCGATCTTGCCGATGACAAGATGTACGAAAGAAAACAACGCAGCAAGGCAAATACGCGCAGTGCTCGCTAGTCGCTGCATCAACCCAACACAGGAGCACACTCAGCAATGGCTGTTCTGGTAAGCGCAAGTGATATTGTAGTTGAATTTCCTGCAAAACGGGTGCTTGACCACGTCTCGCTCGGCGTGCATGAAGGCGATCGCATAGGAATTGTTGGTACAAACGGCGACGGAAAATCTACTCTTCTCAAAGTGCTCGCTAAGCAATTCTCTCCCGAATCCGGTGAAGTACTTTTCAAGGGCAGCCCACTTATAGGCGTACTTGCCCAATCAGATAAGCTCTCCAACAAGGACAGTGTTGGAAATGCCGTTGTGGGCGATATTCCCGAGCATGTCTGGGCTTCCGATAAGCGTATCCGCGAAATCATCTCAGAGCTTATTGGCGACGTATCATGGGATGCTCCGATAGGCCAGCTTTCAGGAGGCCAACGGCGTCGGGCTGATTTAGCGAAGCTTCTTATTGGTGACTGGGACATTCTTATGCTTGATGAACCAACAAATCATCTTGATATGAAAACGATTTCCTGGTTAGCGCAACATCTACAACAGCGCTGGATAAACGGTGTTGGAGCGCTTCTGGTCATAACTCACGATCGCTGGTTTCTCGACGAGGTTGCACTCAAAATGTGGGAAGTGCATGATGGAAAGGTAGACCCTTTTGAAGGTGGCTATTCTGCCTACATTCAGCAACGCGTTGAGCGAAATAGGCTCTCAAATCTGGCTGAAGAAAAACGTCAAAATATGATTCGTAAAGAACTTGCATGGCTCTCACGCGGGGCACGCGCTCGAGCAACAAAGCCAAAGTTTCACGTAAAGGCAGCACAAGAGCTTATCGCTGGCGATCCCCCCTTAAGAAACAGCACTGAGCTCAAACAAGCAGCGATGACGCGCCTAGGAAAGCAAGTTTTTGAACTTGAGCATGTTTCGAAGCACTACCAGGATACCGCAGTCCTTAATGACATAAACTGGATTATTGGACCAGGTGACCGCTTTGGAATACTGGGCGAAAACGGATCAGGGAAAAGCACCCTTCTCAAGATAATCTCAGGAGAACTTGCCCCTGATACCGGTAGTATAAAAGTGGGCAAAACAGTAAAGATAGCCATGCTTAGCCAGCAGCTCAGCGAACTCGAGGGCTGCGAAAATGACCGAGTTCGAGAAGTGCTTGGCCGCTACAAATCGCGCATCACAATTGACGGCAAAGCCACCACTTCAAGCTCACTACTCGAACGCCTAGGCTTTAAAGCGGAGCACTTCAATTCTCTAATTCGAGACTTATCGGGAGGGCAAAAACGTCGTCTTCAGCTCTTAATGACCTTACTGCAGGAGCCAAACGTTCTTATCCTCGATGAGCCCGGCAACGATATGGATACTGACATGCTGGCAGCCATGGAAGATTTACTCGATTCCTGGCCGGGAACACTGCTTATCGTAAGCCATGACCGCTACTTGATCGAACGAGTAACCGACAGTCTTTTTGCTCTTATCGATTCGAATATCGTGCAGATACTTGGCGGTGTAGACGACTACTACAACAGACTTGACGAGCAGTCGAAACAAGCTGCGCGAGCCAAAGCTTTAGTCGAGCCACAAAATGAGAACATCTCCGAAACTTCGCATGGATTTTTATCGGGAGGCGACCTATATAAAGCTCGCAAAGAGCTCACTTCGCTTGAACGCAAAATTGAAACCCTAGAAGCACAAGAGCTTGCGCTGCAAAACAACATGGCGCACATTGCACCCAGCGATTACATACAATTAGGCGAAAGCGAAAAAGAACGAATTGCGCTTCGAGGGAAAATATCCGAACTCGAGGATCGCTGGATGGAGCTATCTGAGCAGATGCCTGACTAGGCGCTCGTTGCTATATCCTGACTACAACTCCACCATGAGTTAATCCGCCACCGAAGCCATACATTACCAACAAATCTCCCTGATTGAGCTTTCCCTCTTTTTGCGCAAGCCACAAAGCTAAGGGAATAGATGCAGAAGAAGTATTTCCGAAACACTCAATACTTGTGAGAGTTTTTTCGTCGGGCATAGAAAGACGTGAACCGAGGGCCTGTATGATGCGCATATTTGCGCTATGGGGGATAAACCAATCGATGTCATCACCTGTAATATTTGCATTCGCCAAAAGCTGTGCGAATCCATCAGGGACATGCTTCATCACGTATTTGTAAACTTGCTGACCGTTTTGTCCAAAGATATTTTGACGCTCGAGCTTCATGCCCTGAACAGTGTCGGACTGGTTTCCGCAGTACACGTAATGCGCAAGATCACCGTCAGTCTCAAAATGTCGGGCAAGAACTGAACCCGCATCTTCGGTACGTTCGAGAACACAGGCTGCAGCGCCATCACCAAAGAGGATGCAGGTTGAACGATCTTCATAATCCACAATCTTTGAAAGCATTTCAGCGGCAACAATAAGTATCTTTTTGTTAACGCCCGCTGTAATTAAGGCATCTGCCGTTGAGACCGCATAAGCAAAGCCAGTACAACCAGAGTTTAAATCAAAGCTGCCTGCTCCCTTGATTCCGAAGTGGCCTTGAACAAGACCAGAGATAGTTGGGGTGAAATGATCGGGAGTGAAGCTGGTAACAATAACCAAGTCGACATCACTGATATCGATGGAATTGCGGGAAACAAGGTCTTCTACTGCCTTTATAGCAAGGTCTGAAGCGAAGGTAGCGGCATCAGCAATGCGTCGCTCGTGGATTCCTGTTCGTTGAACAATCCATTCGTTGCTCGTATCAACCATCTTCTCGAGGTCTGCATTATTAAGAACTTTCTCAGGCACATAAGCCCCGAAGCCACTTATTCGTGATTTCGATTCCGGCATTCATACTCCCTTGCACATAATTAGTTTGATAATCTTACTTTTTTATTGTACGCCGAAATTTGCTTATGGCAAATAGAGTCAAACGAAAAGCATGCAAGCTCGTTGGCTGCAGGGAAACTCTTTTAGATACTCTCCACTTCCGCCTCAATAACATTCTCTTTTTTCTTTCGGCGTTTGCTCGCGCGAGAACACGCATGCACAATCCACTCAACAACAGGAATGGTTAGAAAAACTACCCAGGCGGGATGTGGCTGATTGAGTCCGAAAGCCATGTACAAAAACCAAGCAACAACTGCAATTGGATACACCCCCGCAAAAAAAAGGGAAGGTCGACGATCAGATATTGCATGTCCCAACAAATAGTAAACGGGAATAATGAAAGCCAGCAGCAAAGCAAGAACCCACTGACCAGTAAACACCCCGACAAGAATATAGGCTATTATCACAAGCAGCGGAAAAGGAAATTTCATCCAGTTATTCTTTGAATGCTTATACCCATGTCCTAAGTCTTTATGCGCATCTTTCCACGAATCATACTCCTCGCCATTGATTATGACTTTCGCGTCTTTCCACTCTGCCTCATTCGAAGGTGCATCTTCTGTGGAGCACTGCTTACCCTCTTTCACGTGCACGCCACTCCAACCAACATGCACCTCTTCACCCTCTTTTGTATCTTTAACATGCACGCCGTCTCGCCAAGAAACATGTACGTAATCATCGCCGTCCTTAACGTGAATTCCGCCAAGGCCAATATTGACTTTCGTCTTCTTTTCTTCATCCGAATCTTCGCTAGAATCTGTTTCTGCTTCAGGCGACTCGTCTGTTGATTTTGCCTCTGGCTCAGGATTCTCTTTTTGCTGAGATTCTGAAGTAGCGCTTGCGCGATCGCTAGCCTCAAAAGCCACATCATCTTTTATGCTTTCGTCTACATATAAGAGTTCGTCAAGTGATACGCCATAAAGCTGCGCAAGAGCAATAAGGTTATCCGTATCGGGAGATGATTCTGACCGCTCCCATTTCGACACAGCCTGACGCGATACACCAAGCTGCTCCGCCAAGTTTTCCTGAGAGTAACCAGCCTCCCGTCGACGCTTAGCTAATCTCTCTGCAATTTCCACGTTCATCTCTAAACCCTTTCCTGTGATACCTTCATTCTATATCATCTAGCTTAGGGTTGCGGAAACACATAATCGAGCTATTCCAGTTGGAATTTTGAGCAACTATTGGTTGCGAGAACTATATGAATTTGTATTTCACCTGATTAACTAGCTGCAACTTAAAAGCTGCTAGCTTATGAAGTTTCATCCAAGCGAAGCTGTTTGAGGAAAACCGCGATAACTTGAGCTACGCGTACCAGCACCTCAATCTGATCTCGAGTCCAAAAAACATTCTCGTTGCACTCATCGAAACCAACGAAACCAACCAAATTATTCTTTTCGATGATTCCATACTGCAGCAT
Source organism: Raoultibacter sp. (assembly GCA_050945135.1). Classification (GTDB taxonomy): domain Bacteria; phylum Actinomycetota; class Coriobacteriia; order Coriobacteriales; family Eggerthellaceae; genus WRIS01. The sequence continues at coordinate 43,160 of JBMNSJ010000002.1, read as the reverse complement.
AGATTTTATGTTTTGCGGCTCGAGAATTTCACGTTGCCACGCGGGCGCGTCTTCGGCATAACGCAAGTAAAATATATCGTCGATATCGAAATTCTCAATATAGAGATACTCGCCATTCTCGTCACCATCGGGAATGTTTTGCAAGTTATCAATTTCAGAGAGAATGCCAACGTTACACCACTCGAAGGTATTAAATAAATACTCGCCACGCTTTTCGAACACATAAACACGACTCACGTCAAGCCAATTTCCCACATGAGAAAGAGCTTTATTTATACCGTCGTAAGGGTCTTCGGACGTGTAGAGAATCGAAAAGACATCACTTGCCAAGGTTTGTGGCCATGTGCTGGCTTCAACGTTTAGCTCAGCGTTTTCAATCACACGCGCCCTTGTGCCATAGGCAGGAAGCAAATCTTGCGCCGCATCTGTCTCGGTATCAAACACCACGTATTGGTTCTTCCCTTTTTGCTTGGCTTTATATAGAGCCCGATTAGCCTTTTTAAATAATGCTGCATAGTCTTGGAAGAGTATCTTTTCTGCAAGTGCGATACCGATGCTTGCGTGAACTGCTCCAATTTGCGGAATCTCGATTCCACTGAAGACCTCAAGGATGCTTTGCGCTTTCTTTTCTACCGTCGTTCTATCGAGATCTTGCGAAACAAATATTACAAATTCATCGCCGCCAACGCGCCCGATTACATCATCTTCTCTAAACAGCTTTCCAATCTTTTTTGCAACTTCGCGTAAGAACGAATCGCCAAAAAGATGCCCCAGGGCGTCGTTGATTTGCTTAAAGTCATCAACATCGACCAATATCATTGCACCTTGCTGCTTCTTATCGAGCGAAGTGTTTACCAAGGACTTAGTCGTAGTCTGGTTGTATAAGCCTGTCAAGGCATCTTTGGTTGCCTGCCTTGCAAGCTGCTTTTCGCTTTCGATATCCTCTATACGACCAATAATGCGATAGACCTGACCGGTTACATCGGCAAGCCCAACGTAATCGGCACGGACCCAACTAGATTCTGGTCCAAAAAAGCTTCCTCTAAACTCGGCCGAGCTGGTTACAGGTCTTTCAAGTGCTCGCAAAATCAGGGAATAGAACTTGTCTTTGTCGTCATCGTGGACTTTAGAGAATCTTTTTTCTTCTACATAGTGATCAACCGTTTTTTCGTCGAGATGGCCACCATGGTCGCTTAAACAGAATGCCATGCTGTCCTTTTCGACATCGTAATCAAAAAGAATTGCTTTATGCAGACCAACCATCACATGATGCTGGACCGCACGCCAGCGATGCACAGAATCATCTGTTAAGGCAGTGAGCTCAGACTCTATCTCATACAGCCGCATTTCTGAGCGCCTTTGTTCGGTTACATCTTCAATCAGCGCAAACATCATGTGTTTACCCTCGCGCGAAGCAAGGAAATGGTTGGTACCCCTCAGCCATCTAATTGATTTATCTGCACCTTGCAGCACTCGGGCATACACCGTCGACGAATTCTTTTTGATTGCCTCCTCGAAACTGTCAAGCAAGCTAGCCTTATCCTCCTCGATAAAAATATCGAGCATGTGAGTACGATAGTTATCGAGCTCGGTGCGGCTCATCCCGATAGAAGAATAGAAGGCATCGTTAATCAGAAGCGCCTCAAGATTATGCCCGTCATACTCAAAAAGACATCCGCCGCCAATGCAGTTATTGAATAGATACGAGGTGGAACCATTAGTTGCCAAAAACTCTGCCGCGCTTAAGTTATCACTCTGTCTTTCTCCAAAGAAAAGAGTGCCAGCTTCAGCGCGCCCCATTAGTTCCTCAAATTCGTTAACCATCATTGGTCGGGCAAAGTAATAGCCCTGCATCATATAGCAGCCAAGACTTTCGAGGTACTCGGCTTGCTCTTTGGTTTCGACTCCTTCGGCAATTACAGGAAGATTAATCCAGTGAGCCATGCGAATAACCGAGCTTAAGATGCTGCTGCCACGCTTGCTGTTTTTATCATCGACCACCAGAAAACGCATGTCGAGCTTCAGCACATCGACAGGTACATCTTTTAAAATATTGAGAGAAGAGTACCCGCTTCCAAAATCGTCCATTTCGACGGTAAAGCCTCGCTGCTGCAAATCTTTGACGACTTCAATAAGTTGCTTCGAATCTGAAGTGTAAGCGCTTTCGGTAATCTCGAGCTTAAGATGTTCGGGAGTAAGGTCATATTTCGCAACCAAGTCAAAAATATAATCTGCCAGATGGGGTACATACAAATCGATACGCGAAAGATTGACCGAAATTGGAACGAAGTTTTCTCGCAGCCCACTATCGAGCATATGACGGATGAGCTTACACGCCTCTTCCCATACAAACTTATCGAGCTCGGTAACCAGACCCGCCTTTTCTAAAAGCGGGATAAACTCGCCCGGCGAAACATTTCCTAGCTCAGAATGCCGCCATCTTACCAGCGCCTCTGCCCCGACTATTTCTTTAGTGGTGTATTTATACTGCGGCTGCACCACAATATAAAACTCTCCATTTGCAAGACCGGCTTCTAAATGTTGGCTAATTTCAAGCTCACGCAGCTGCTTTTGCTTCATTGACTCGTCATACACAGCCATACGACTACCCGATAAAGACTTTACGCTCTTTTGAGCGATGTTTGCCTTATTCATAATCGCGTTGATATCAGGAGCAGCCATATCGGCTTCCTCGAGCTCATAGACTCCTGTTACCAACTCAGGAATAAAATGCTTATCTTTAAGTCCCTCATACGCCTTGAGCTGGTCGCTCATTTTTTCGAACTCGAGAGTGAGGTCTACCCCGTCTTCAATCGCAATCAAAGCGCAGAAATTATCTGCGGAAACACGGCAGAAGCTATCTCCATCTTTGAGCGAATTTGCGAGCGATTGTGCCCAATAGCACAAAAACTCATCGCCTGTCTTATACCCGAACATATCGTTAATGAATTTGAATCGTCTTACATCTGAATACCAAAGGGTGTAGGTATTGTTCGGGCGCTCGCGTATCAGTTCTTCTGCAACATTTCTGAATCCTTCAAAGTTCAAACATCCCGTCAGAGAATCGCTGTATCGTAGTTTATTTGCATAATTTTGGAGCTCAAGCTGGTGAAACGAGAGTGCAATCGACCGGATAATCATATTGGTGACGAAACTGTGCTCGTCCTTTTTTCTGGGTTTACAAATACAATGACACCCTTTAGTCGTGCAGCGGCATAAATTGGAAAGAGCTGAATTGTCTTAATCTGATTAGCTTCGAAGTGTGCATGAAGCCTTTCGGGAATGCGCGAGTCAGTGGTGTTGGTCAACAAAAACTGTGTTTCGTTTTGAAGTAGCTCACTCCACTCCTGAAGGGCTGCCCTACTTGGGTCTTCAAATAATAGCTGATCGGCGGGGGTGCCTTCTTTTGTCCACGTAGCATTATATTTTCTTTTGCCAAAAAGACAGATGAGGCCAGCCGTTGCTGCAAAAAAGGCACTCATGCGTGCCAAAACCATATGAAGAGCCTCTTGGAAAGACTCTTCAGTAGATAAAATGTTGACACACTCTATCCAGAGGTTCATTCCATCAAAGGTATCAGTTAAAAGAACAGCTTTGCGCTTACCATCGGTGATGTCTTGAGCAATATCAAGTCGAACGTATTCGCCATCGAGTTTGACTAACTTTGCGCGATGAAGATATTCCTTGTTAAGAACTGGATTATATTCCTGCCACACTTGATATCGATCAACATAAAGGGTTTTAGTCTTGAAGCCTCCTTGGGGTTCATTAGCTCCGTCGAAAAGCTCGTAATACACTTTTCCTCGAAAATCACTGCCGATAAGGCTTTCAACATCGCTACCCTGATTTGCAACTACATCGATAATCTTATAGCTATCAACTTCGGTGTAGCAAACGTAATCGTTTCTTGCCTCAATATCTGAGGTGCTTTCCTCGGGGCTAGAAAAGACTCGTACGAGTGTTGAAAAATCTTTCTCGAGATCTGAAAGAGGCCGATTGTCCTCGGAAGCATCGAGGTTAAAACCACGGCCAACTTCATATTCGGCAGTACGAATATAGCAACCTGTGACCTGGGGGCCATAATAAAAACAATCAACTTTGAAGTTTTTACCCAAGAAATCGCTGTAGAAATAAAAGCTTCTCTTTTTATGATTTGCCTGGACCACCTGATAAATGTCGAGCCAATCTTTGCTTGCGTTTTCATCGGCGGCAAGCAGATGCATTCCTCTTAAAAGCTCAGGTGTGACACCCCACAAGCGCGCAGCAAGTGCATTGGCGTAATAAACCTCTAAATCAACTGTTTTATTTTCAGCAAGAACACCTTTTAAGAGAAGTGTTGCCACTGGACTATTGTCATATGCAGCTTCGATTTTTGCATAGTCCGTCATTTCTTACGTGCCTCCCACCCAGGACATCACCCATACACCACGATAGTATCTTAAAACCTGCCAAGACACCAATCAGGTTACCGTAAGGCTACTTTCAGGTTTACGAGCGAAGAAATTCAGCGCATTTAGTGATTGAAGAGGATTGGTATGTGGGGTTTTGCGCCTGAAGTTCTTCCGCCGTAAACATCCCCCACAATGCCGCAAGAGTAATTGCGCCCGCAGCATTTCCCGATTGTATGTCAAAGGGACTATCGCCGACATAAACGCATTCCTCGGGCTTAAGCCCCAACAAAGCCGCTCCACGGCACACGGGTTCCGGATGAGGTTTGTGATGTTCGCAATCATCTGCACCAACCAAGCAACTCACCTTATCTTGGAGGTTGAAAAGTTTTAGGCCATCTTCTGCGGGACGATGCATCTTTGAAGTAACTACCCCCAGCACAAAACCCTTCTCCAAAAGAGAATCCAGTGCCTCGGCGCATCCAGGAAAACCCCGGGTAAGCTCGTCGTGTACTTCGGCATTACGCGCTCGATAGACTGCTAAGACCTGATTGCATTGCTCCTCGGTGTCACAAAAATCTGCTACCTGGTCTACCAGCGGTTGCCCAACTTTGCTCATCAATCTTTTTGCTGGTATTTCGGTATGAAGAACCTTGCGCACAGCATACTGCAAGGACTGAAGTATGGTTTGGTAGGTATCAATGAGCGTGCCATCTAAATCGAAAAGTATTCCTTTAATTCCAGGATTATCGACAGAGAAACCCCTGGCCATGGATAGGTCTTCGCTACCAACGCTCATGTGGCTACTAGCCTTTAGCTATGATGCTGCTATCGTTGATAAAGTCACCAAAGCTAAAACTATTTCCTTTAAGAGTGCGCTTTGCATAGCCGATGATTTCGGTTACTGAATCAAAAGACACTTCTTTTTTGATTCCTTGCGCGCGACGCTTTATCTCTACTTTGTTTTCCTTCATGCCTCGCTTGCCAACGACAACTTGAATTGGCCATCCGATTAAATCGGCATCTGCAAATTTCACACCTGCACGCTCATCGCGATCGTCAATTACCACTTCGAATCCTGCGTTGCTTAAGTCTTTAGCAAGATCTTCTGCAGCATTATTGACCAGCGTATCCTTTGGATCAAGACAAAGAACGCATATATGCGCAGGAGCTATTTTGATGGGCCACATTATTCCGCGCTCATCGTGATACTGCTCGACAACCGCAGCGAGACTCCTTGTTACACCAACTCCGTAGCTACCCATCTGGAAGAATTGCTCAGAGCCATCTTCTGCCATAAAGGTTGCATTCATTGCTCGCGAGTATTTGTCACCAAACTGGAACACTTGTGAAACTTCGATACCTCGTGCTCCTTCAAGCACTGCACCGCACTTCGGACAGCGATCTCCCGGCTCAACAACAACGAGATCCGCCCAAGCATCCACGCTAAAATCGATGCCATTCTTTGCGCCCACGTAGTGGAAGCCATCTTCATTGGCACCCACAACCCATCGCTCAATTGCTTGCAGACTCTTTGCGGCGATAATCTCTACGCCCTCAGGAAGACCAACCGGACCAATTGAGCCCTTAGGCAAGCCTATCTTTTCGAGTTCTTCATCATCCAAAAGTTCAAAGCCCTCAACCAATCGTTCTGCTTTAATCTCGTTAAGCTCATGATCGCCCGGGATAAAGAGCGCATATACCTTGCCATCACTAGCTTTACCTACCATCGCCTTTACTGTTGACGACTCGGGAATCTTCAGGAATTGCGCCAGTTCAGGAATAGTATGAACGTTTGGCGTTGCGATTTTTTCTATCTGGTTTACATCGGTGTATTCGCTTGGAGCGGCGAGCCCTTCTCCCACTTCTGTGTTTGCAGCATAGCCGCACTCGCAATAAACCAGTTCGGCCTCGCCAGCTTCAGCAAGCGCCATATACTCACGGGTAACCTTGCCGCCAATTTGTCCCGAGTCTGCCTCAACTGCACGCCATTCAAGCCCCAGTCGATCACAGATATTTCCGTAGGCTTTACTCATGTCGTCATAGGTTTTTTGCAGCGATTCTGCATTTTCGTTAAAACTGTAAGCATCTTTCATGATGAATTCGCGCGTACGCAATAAACCAAAACGTGGCCTAATTTCGTCGCGGAATTTTACCTGTATTTGATACAGCGACAAAGGAAGTTCCTTATAAGACCGCAGCTCATTACTGACCAGCGAAGTGACCAGTTCCTCATGAGTAGGCCCAAGGCAAAATGATCGGTCGTGGCGATCTTTGAGCCTCATGAGCTCAGGACCATAATCGTTCCATCGACCACTTTCGTGCCATAGCTCAGAGGGCTGAAGTGCGGGCATCATAATCTCTTGAGCGCCTATTGCGTTCATCTCTTCACGAATGATGTTTTCAATCTTTGCAAGCACTCGATAACCAAGAGGCAAAAAAGCATAAACGCCTGAAGCGGTCTTTCGAATCATTCCTGCGCGCAGTAATAAACGATGACTGGCAATTTCCGCATCGGCTGGATCTTCTTTTAAGGTGGGTGCGTATAATTCGCTCATGCGTAGGACGTCACTCATAATTTTCCTATCTCTTCCATCAAAGCATCTAGAATAGCGCTCTCGGGAACCTTGCGCAAGATTTCTCCTTGTGCAAAAAGTACGCCGGAACCAGCCCCGCAAGCTACTCCAATATCTGCATCTGCTGCCTCACCAGGACCATTAACTACACAACCCATGACCGCAATCTTTAAGGGTTTATTAAGAGATGACACACGCTCTTCCACTTGCTTGGCTAGAGCAATTAAATCAACCTGGCAGCGTCCGCAGGTTGGACAACTGATAATCTCTGGAAAGCGTCTGCGCAAATCCAATGCGCTCAAAAGTGTCCAACAGGCACGAATCTCTTGCATGGGATCATCGGTCAAAGAAATACGTAGAGTATCTCCAATTCCTTCTTCCAACAAAATTCCAAGCCCTAAAGCAGATTTTATCAGCCCCTGAAAAAGAGTACCTGCTTCGGTGATTCCAATATGAAGAGGCACCGTGGGAAGTTCTTGAGAAAGCAGCCGATACGCCTTAACTGTTGTCATGACATCATGCGCTTTAGCGGAAATGACAACGTCATTAAAGTTTCGGCTCTGGAAATACTGCACACACTGCACAGCTGATACACAGAGTTTTTGCGCAAGGCTCAAATCGCTTTGCGCCATAATGCTTTTCTCGAGCGAACCAGCGTTAACGCCAATACGGATAGGTATTCCCATTTCGCCTGCAGCATCAATAATCGCATCGGTTTTTTCGAGACCCCCAACATTACCTGGGTTTATTCGTAGCTTTGCTGCCCCTGCATAGGCTGCTTCAACGGCGATTTTTGCATCGAAATGAATGTCTGCCACAACCGGCAAAGGAGATTGCTTACAGATTGCCTCAAAACTTCTGATATCAGATTCGTGAGGAATAGCCACACGAATAATCTCGCACCCCGCCTCTGCTAGCTCGCGGATTTGATTTAGGTTTGCTTCTACATTGGACAATGGCTGATTAAGCATTGATTGCACGGCGCAGGGAGCACCACCACCGAGAGGTATTGAACCTACCATCACCCTACGTGTTTGCTGATTTGGACGTAGTTCTCCCATGCTGTTACCAATTTCCGAATACGAAGCGCTGAATGTCTTGCCCCACCATCACCACGAATAAGGCCATAATGAGCAAGAAGCCTATAACACTTAAGGCATTCATGATTCTTTGCGTAACCGGTTTGCGCGTAATTTTTTGGAATACTTCAACGACAAAGCGCCCGCCATCCAGCGGCGGAACCGGCAAAAGATTCATGATGCCAAGAGAAACCGAAATCATCGCCACAAAGAAAAGAAAGTTTACAAAGCCAGCATCAGCAGCATCTTTCGACCTAGCTGCAATACCAACAATCGAAGCTGAGTCAGAGATAGTCTGTGCTGCCGTAGCAGGATTAAAAAGCCCGATGACAGCCGTTATTACCATGCCAATATAGTTAAAACCTGCCCCAATAGCTCGCAGAGGATCAACGGTAACATGAACAAGCTCACCTGTTTGAGGATGGGTGGCATCGAATCCGATGACTGAATAGATAAGGATGAATAGCAGAATCGCAAAGAGCAGGTTTACTGCCACGCCCGCAAGCAGGATGATGGAGCGTTTCCAAAACGGGATAGCGCGGTACTGCTGCGCGTATTCCGCTTCATAAAAAGCGTCCAAATCATCAATCTCTTGAGGAGTACCCAGCTCATGAACGCCTTTTACTTCAAGCGTGCGATAGATATTAATTTTGTCTTTCCTGCTAGGACCTGCGATGGTTCCCCACTCGGCAAGTTCTTCGAGTGCGTTATAAGCGTCGTCGTCACTAATCTCGAGTGCGCGAGCCACCTCTTCCATCGTAACTGTTCCTCGCTCAAACACGAGCTTTATTACCTGCTTTAGATAAGGACTTTGCTCACCAGATCCCATACCGCAGATTCGCGCATAACCACCCAAGGGAACTGCCGTTACGCCAAAGCGCGTGCCCTTCCAGGTGAACCCAACACTCGGCCCCGGCAGACCTAGCATAAACTCGGTAACACGCACGCCAAAGGCCCGCGCTGCGAGATAATGCCCTCCCTCATGAACGAACACAAGCACCCCGAGCACGACGGCAGTGTAGAGAATCATCATTACTACGTCCACGCATGCTCCTTCAAATAGGCTTGCGCCTGCGTACGTGCCCAAAAATCAACTTCCTCAAGCTGATCAAGACTCTCGACACGCTGAGCTATGTGGAGGTTCATAACTGCCTCAACACACGATGCAATCTGCAAGAAAGCACATTCGGAGCTCAAAAAGCTTGCTACCGCTATTTCGTTTGCTGCATTCATTACGCACGGCATTGTTTGCCCGCATTTCCCCGCCTCTTGCGCCAGAGCAAGACAGGCAAAGGTTTTAGTATCGGGAGCGTCAAACTCGAGTGAGCCTAGGCTGCGAAAATCCAAATTCTTTACTAGCGCGCTCCACCTGTCAGGATAAGACAATGCAAACTGAATTGGGATACGCATATCGGTTGTACCCAAGTGAGCTTTGACGCTACCATCCTTAAACTCAACCATCGAATGAATAGCACTTTGCGGTTGCACTAAAACCTTAATGCGGTCATAGGGCATCGAGAAAAGATGGTGAGCTTCGATAACCTCAAGCCCCTTGTTCATCAAGGTGGCTGAATCGATGCTAATCTTTGCTCCCATATTCCAGGTAGGGTGCGCCAATGCTTGTTCGGGTGTGATGTTTTTTAGCCCATCACGCGTGCGACCCCTGAATGGCCCACCTGATGCAGTAACCCATAAGGCTTCTACTTCGTCTGGATTCTCACCAAGAAGGCACTGATAAATAGCGCCATGTTCTGAATCGATTGGCAGCAAAGTGTCGTGCGTTGCTAGCGGCATGATAAGATCGCCCCCGACAACAAGGGATTCTTTGTTGGCTAGTCCGAGTTGCTTTCCCGCCTTAAGTGCTTCATAGCTCAGGCGCAAGCCGGCAGCTCCCACCACCGCATTGACAACAATATCGACCTCGGGAAGACGAACTAAATCTTCGACTGCATCAAAACCAAAACCTATATGAGGGTTTTGAACAAGTCCTTCACGCGCGCAGGTATCTATATGATTGCGCAGACCATCTACGCAAGGATCGTTTTCTAGATGAGATGCGCCAAGAGCGACATGCCCTACCCCAAATTGTCGCGCTTGCTGCTCGAGTATGCCAACCTGAGAGTTGAGCGCCAGGGCTACCAGTTCGAGCTTATCGGCGTGACGAGAAATAACATCGAGTGTTTGCGTGCCAATTGAACCCGAAGAACCAAGTACTGCGACCCGCTTTTTAGACGCCTGCATAGGGAATGCATCCTCCCACAATCAACAAGACTGCCGCGGTGACCGCAACAAGGAATAGCGAATCGCATCGATCGAGCAAGCCTCCATGCCCGGGCATGATAGTGCCTGAATCCTTGAAGCCAGAATTTCTTTTAATGCGGCTCTCAGCCAAATCGCCAAGAACTCCCATCAGACCACACACGAGACCAAAAACGAACGCCTGAACAATGTCCATGTTGACGCCAGGGATATAGGATATTCCTACCCAAACAAGCATTGAGGCAATGAGCCCAGCAATGAAGCCTTCCCAGCTCTTTTTAGGAGAGGTTCTCGGAGCAAGCTTGTGCTTCCCGAATTTACTGCCAATGAGATAGGCGAACACATCGTTGGCCCACACGCCAAGAAAGATAGCGAGCACAAGTATGCCATCCCAGGGAAACTCCAAGGATTCCGAGGTTCGAATAATCATAAATCCTGAAATAAGCAGACCGGTATATACCGCACCAAAAAGGCTTACCCCAACATCGGCAATGCGCGCACGCATCCAAAACACGTACCACACGATAAGAGCTAGTGCGAGAAGAACCGTAACAAGCAAAGCCCCCACAAGCCCAAGAAGCCACACGCTAATGGGATAGAGTATTGCCGCAATAATACCAAGCATTTCGTTTGGTAGTTTCGCATCTGAACGCAGCATGTAATAAAACTCACCAGCACAAATACCTGCCGTAGCTGACAGCAATAGCACCGTGGTGATATCGTGCACAAGAACACAAGCTATAGTGATGGTGATATAGACAACACCCGTGCGAAAACGAACCTGCAAATTGCTTGGGTTTTTTAGCTTTTCCGGAGTTTTATCAAGCGCAAATTGCTTTACCTTGCCCGGCTCTTTCTGCTTGTTTTGCTCGGCCATTTCTACACCGCCCCAAAACGTCTATCGCGCTTTTGAAAATCAACGATCGCCCGAAGAACATCGTAACGGCAAAAATCAGGCCACAAAACATCAGTACAGTAGAACTCTGCATAAGCAGCCTGCCATAACAAAAAGTTTGAAAGACGCATCTCGCCGCTCGTTCGAATAACCATATCTGGATTAGGAATATCTGCAGTATATAGATAGTTTGAAAAGCTATGTTCGTCGAGCTCTTTTGGGCTTCGTCCTGCTGCAATATCTTTCTGCGCTTCACTCAAAAAGGCTTGCATTCCCTCAATTATCTCTTGTCTGCCGCCATAATTAATTGCGACCACCAGGGTCATGCCAGTGTTATTTTTTGTAAGCTCCCATGCCTTGTCGAAAGCTTTACGTGTCTTTTGCGGAAGTGCTTCTAGGTTGCCGATTGTCTTTACGCGCACCTGCTCTTCATGCAATTCATCAACTTCAGCGAGCATGGTTTTTGCAAAAAGGTTCATAAGACCTGAAACCTCTTCGACGGGACGCTTCCAGTTTTCTGAAGAAAAGGAATAAATAGTAAGGTAGCGAACTCCTAAATCGGAGGCGCATCTGATGCTTTCTCGTACCGCTTCGATTCCGGCATGATGTCCGGTGAGGCGATTCTTTCCATGCTGCTTAGCCCATCGCCCATTTCCATCCATAATAATGGCGAGGTGCTGAGGAATCCGCGTGACATCAAGCGCATCTAAACTGATGTCGTCAGGAAGATTAGGGAATATTTCTTCAAGTGCTTTATTCATGAACAGTGATTGTACGTGACTTGAGACCGGTACTCACGAACAGTATATCCATCCGCGAAAGCAGGTCTAAATCTCCATGACCTCTGCTTCTTTTTTCTTGAAAGCCTCTTCTACTTCTGCGATAAAACGATCGGTGAGTTTTTGAGCTTCTGCCTCAGCGCGCTTGGCATCGTCTTCAGATATTTCTGAATCTTTCTTAAGCTTATCAATAGCGCTATTTGCATCACGACGAGCATTTCTAACCGCAACACGAGATTCTTCTGCATAGTTTTTGCACTGCTTTACGAGCTCGCGGCGTCTTTCTTCTGTGAGCTGAGGAAACGGAAGTCTGATAACCGAGCCGTCGTTAGAGGGCGTCACACCTAAATCGCTTGATTGAATGGCCTGCTCAATGGGCGTAAGTGTGCTTTTATCCCAAGGCTCGATAACAAGCATGTGCGCATCGGGAGTTTTCACGGCAGCCATTTGGTTAATAGGAGTCATTACTCCGTAATAGTCAACCTTGATTCGATCGAGAATCATTGCATTTGCACGTCCGGTACGTACCGACGTGAAATTCTCACTGAGCCTGGTCAGCGCCTTTTGCATATGCTCCTCAGCCTCAAGCATTACTTCATCAACCATGATCTTGCACCTTCATCCTTCCGTTGCAGTCAAAAAGCTGTATTGTTCGCACCCATTGTACCGTGCGCGCAGGTTCTTGTCTTTGCCTATTGGACCATTGTTCCAACTTTTTCACCACGAAGGGCGCGGGCAATGTTACCCGAAGCGGTTAAATCAAACACAATCATAGGCAGATTGTTGTCCATACATAAAGAAGTTGCTGTCGAATCCATGACATTGAGTCCGAGAGAAAGCACATCCATGTAGCTCAGCTCTTCAAACTTCTTAGCATCAGGATTTGTTTTAGGATCGCTGTCGTAAATACCGTCAACCTTCGTTGCTTTAAGGAGACACTCTGCGTCGAGCTCGCATGCACGGAGAGCCGCGGTGGTATCAGTGGTGAAATAAGGATTTCCTGTACCAGCAGCTAAAATAACAATCCGACCTTTTTCAAGGTGACGAATTGCACGTCGGCGAATATAGGGCTCGGAAACTTCTTGCATAGAGATGGCGCTTTGGACGCGAGTGTAAAGCCCGTGCCGCTCGAAAGCATCTTGTAGAGCTAAGGCGTTCATGATGGTAGCAAGCATGCCGATATAGTCTGCTTGCGAGCGATCCATTCCTTCTGCACTTGCAGCCATTCCGCGGAAAATATTACCTCCACCAACTACAATCGCAAGCTGAACACCATCTTTCACAAAACCTTTTATCTGTACCGCCAAATCTTCAACAACCTTTGGATCGATACCATAACCAAGATCTCCAGCCAAAGCCTCGCCGGATAGCTTAAGAAGCACTCGCTTATACTTATAATCCTCTGCCATAAAACCGCACCTTCCTCTAAGCATTTTCTTAATCTTACCCGAAAACAAGAAAGGCTCAGCTTAGAGCAGCTTTCAAACCCTCGCATTTCACTTAATGAGCAAATGACGCAGCCGGGCGCATGTTTGTTTGTCCGTATCAGTGATCGTGCGTGTGCTTGCATGGCTGCGTCAGCGGTTGCGCGTGGGCTCGCTTGACTGTATCAGTGATTGTGCACGTGTTTGCCTGACTGAGTCAGCGGTCGCACAAAGAACTCCCTGAGAGGGTTTGCTCATCCAAGGTTATGCCCGCCGCTCCAATAATTCATGTCAGATTGAACGTTTTGTGGTTGTCGGATTGGTGCCGCAAGATTTGAGGTTCACAAAATACCTGATGGCAAGGCATCCCCTGCTATGAGGCGTCGAACACAGGCAGTGAAGCAACCACAAAACGTTCAATCTGACGTGGCTGCGAGGCAATTCTGCCAAAACTCTAGTAATGTGACTGGTTTTGCCCATAGTCAACACGTCGAACATGGGTTGTGCAATCCTAACAACTGCCGAACGTGCTGCCGCACTCGAAAAGAACAAGCTCTGCTCGATATTCTGCATGAGATTGAAGCTTATGCCCGCACTTATTACAAACAAGCGAATTCGCACATCACATAAACCCAGGTGGCGAAGATTCCGCTATCGCGGCAGAGTGTCTATCCATCTGATTCGACGGATTTGACCGGGCATAAGCTTCCATCTCATACAAATTGGGTTGGTTTCGTAAGATTTTTGGTGTCAGTTACGATTGAAGCATCATTCACTCAGGCAAATAGCTTGGTTTAGCAAGATTTATGACGACAGCCTGGAGACACCTCAAAGGAGAGCTCGCATACACCAACGACTCAAATGTTTTGATCAAGCAGAATGGGACACGGGAGTTTTTCAAACTATTCGAACACAGAAAACGTGACTACCGGCTTCGGCAGTCACGTTCCTAAAAGTTAATTGTGCTAAATTCTTAGCTTGCCTGCTTAAACGCCGATTGAGACGTAGCAGCATCTGAACCAAGGGTTACCTCGAGGGTTTCAATTTTTCCACTTCGATTGATTTCCATCGATACTTTGTCTCCTGGATTATGAGAACGTATCTCAAGCATAAGATCACTTGCTGAAGTGACTGTGGTGCCCTCAAATTTTGTAATAATATCTCCCACTTCAACTCCGGCTTTGTCAGCGCCAGAGTCAGAATAAACCTGTGTTACATATGCGCCGGAATCGGTTGCAAGACCATAGCGCTGAGCAACCGAGGGGCTTACCGTGGACAAGGACACTCCAAGTTGCGCGTGTGTAGGCTCTTCTCCGCTGATAATTTGCTCAGCAATGCTGATTGCATAATCAACCGGAATCGCAAAGCCGACTCCAGAATAATTGCCAGAATACGAGGTTATTAAGGTATTAACCCCAATTAGCTTACCGTCAGAATCCACAAGTGCGCCGCCGGAGTTGCCCGGATTAATTGCTGCGTCAGTCTGGATGAGGTTGGTATAAACCATCGCATCGCCCATGGTGGACTCAACAATTTGCGACCTACTCGTAGCTGAAACAATACCCGTAGCTACCGATTGCTCAAGACCAAAGGGACTACCGATGGTCATAACCCATTCTCCAATCTCAAGGTCGGCTGATGAACCAATCTCGATAGGGACAAGGCCTTCTGCGCCATCAATCTTGAGAACGGCGAGGTCAGAACTAGGGTCAGTACCTACAATGCTTGCCTGATGCGTTTCGTCTCCCACTGTTACTTCAAGCGAATCGGCACCTTCAATAACATGATAGTTCGTGATGATATAGCCGTCTTCGGAAAGGACAACGCCACTACCGAGCGAAGACTGTGTTGACTCGCCGCTTGATGATCCGTAACCAAAGGGGTTCATGCTCGTTTGCTCGACATATACGTCAATGTTAACAACTGACGGAAGGGCTTTTTTCGAAACCGCTTCTGCAAGCGTATCGTCTTCCTCAATTTGTATATCTGAGCCAGAAGAACCTAGAACCGTTGTTGAGTGCTCCGAGGAAGTTCCGCTCGAGCTTGATTGGAAAATTCCAAAGCCAACAAGCCCAATGACAACTGCAAGAGCAGCGCCCAAAAACGAAATGAAGAACGTTTTAGCGTTTGAAGAACCTGCTTTTTGTGCATGGGCAGGTGCAATCGGCTTAGCAGCAGGAACTCCGTACTGAGGCGAAGGCGTAACCGGTGCCGTTTGCTGAGGTTTTTCCTGGTGAGCAGGGGGCATCGATGCTGTTGGCTGCGTTGGCGGTGTGTTTGTTGAGCTTGGTTCGTTGTCGTAGGGTGTATTCATGCTATCTCTCCTTGATACTGTCATACGAAGTATACTAACCCACGATAGCACTCCAAAAAAGCCCGCCATCCACTCACCATCAATCTGTCAATCCTGTGTCAAAAAATTACACCGTTTGATGTATGTCGTATGGTTTAGGAACACCACCTTGGAAGGGGCAATCATGGATGCCACATCAAAATATGCGAGCCTCGACAACCTTGAAGCGGCTTTAGCTGATATGCGTGCGTTCCATCTTTCAGGCGCAACGCGCTCTCTTGAATATCGTCGGTCTGCTTTGCAAAACATGAGAACCTACCTCAAAGAGAACGAAGAACGCGCACTCGGAGCTCTCCAAGCAGATTTAGGTAAATCAGCTTTTGAAGGGTATGCGACTGAGCTAGGCATTGTGTACGATGAGATTCGCTATTGCCTAAAACACCTGGAGTCCTGGGCAAAACCAAGACGCGTGGCTACGCCAATTGTCCACTTTCCTTCGAGTTCGAAAGTGTACCCAAGCCCTCTTGGAGTTGTGCTCGTACTCTCTCCTTGGAACTACCCCTTACAACTTGCTCTTGTTCCGGTAATTGACGCTATCGCCGCAGGTAACTGTGTAGCTATCAAGCCTTCGAGGACCTCAGAAAATACCAGCGCTTTCCTCGTCGAAATGTTTGAGGCGGTGTTCCCTCGTGAATTCTGTTGCGCCTTCCCCGGATCGAGCCAGATGAACGATTGGCTTCTTGAGCTTCGGTGGGATAAGATCTTTTTTACCGGCAGCCCGCGTGTGGGACACACCATTTTAGAAGCTGCGGCAAAACACCTTTGTCCGGTCACCCTCGAACTCGGTGGCAAAAGCCCCTGCATCGTTGATGAGAGCGCCAATATCACACGTGCCGCTCAGCGTATCGCCTGGGGGAAGGGCATAAACTCCGGTCAAACATGCGTAGCTCCCGACTATCTTCTCGTTCACGAAAGCGTAGTTGATGAGTTCGTCGCAAAACTAGACTCTACTTTCCATCAATATTACGGCGAAAACATCCTCGAAAGCAGTGAATGGCCTCACATTATCAACGAACATCACTTTGAGCGAATCATGCAGCAGATAAACAATCGCAACCCACAATCTCAGATTGTGTTTGGGGGCCAAGGGGAAAAAGAAAGTCTGCGCATTGAACCAACCTGCCTCACAGGAGTCAGTCTTAACGACCCCGTTATGGGTGAAGAAATATTCGGTCCCATACTTCCTCTTTTAAGCTATCGCACACTCGATGAAGCATTCGACATTGTGCGAAACTTCGAAAGCCCCCTTGCTTGTTATATTTTTTCTAACAACAAGGACGTACAGAGACGCATTCTTGATGAGCTGCAATTTGGAGGAGCAACCATTAATGATGTCGTAATTCACCTCGCCAATAATCATATGGGATTTGGCGGCGTCGGAAACTCGGGTATGGGAGCCTATCACGGCAAAGTTGGATTCGATTGTTTTACTCACTACAAATCCACTCTATCGAAAAGCACCAAGATTGAAGTGCCTGTTCGCGTGCCACCCTTCCGCGATAAAATCAAGCTTTTGCGACGCTTGATGCGCTAGGCAAGCATCGCTCCTTTATTACCAGCGAGGTACAGCGCAGCTTATACGAAGCAGAAAAAGACTGTTTGCTTAGTTGAATTCTTGCTGAGTTTTCTCGAGACCTTCGTCGATGAGCTTCAAAGAAGCTTCTGCGGCAAGCTGGCAAGCATGGTTGAGCTCTTCGAGCGCATCTTTTTTTGTGTGGCTGAGAACGTAATCGCTGACCTGCATTCTTCCGGGAGGTCGACCGATGCCAACGCGAATTCGATACCAGTCGCGCGTACCAAGCTTGTCACAAATCGAGCGCAAGCCGTTGTGCCCTGCATGCCCACCACCAAACTTTACGCGGATATGCGCCGGCTCAATATCGAGCTCATCGTGGATAATAATAAGCTGCTCAGGGTTAATGTTATAACTCTCGCAAAGTTTTTTTACCGGACCGCCAGAGGTGTTCATGAAACCTTGTGGTTTAGCCAATACCACATCGTGACCGTGATACTTAGCTTTACCGCTCTGTGCACCACATTCATTTTTCCAGTACTTCACACCTAGCTCTTTGGCAAGCAAATCAACTGTCATAAAGCCAGCATTATGGCGTGTTTGTTCGTAATCAGGTCCTGGGTTTCCCAGCCCAACAATCAGATAAGCATCCACGAGTGTTTCGTTTTCCCTAGAGCGCGTAGTCGGGGTCAAAAAGTTCAGAAACCGATTCATTGTTATAGACATTCGCTATTGCATTGGCGAATAAAGGCGCCACCGATACCGTTTTAATCTTGCCCTGTAAATGCTCCTCTGGGATAGGGATGGTATTGCATACAACGACTTCTTCAATCTCGGAACCTTCAAGACGCTCATATGCCGGTCCACTAAAGATAGGATGCGTAGCGCACACATATACTAAATCGGCCCCTTCTTGCTTGAGCGTTTCAGCGGCAGCAATCAAGGTACCTGCCGTATCAATCATATCGTCGTTGATAATACAGATTTTGTCTTGTACATCACCAATAAGCGCGGTGATTTCTGCTTCGTTATGATTAGGTCTTCCCTTGTGCATGATGACTAAATCGGCATCCATGATGTCAGAGAATTTTTTAGCAGCTTTTGCGCGTCCCACATCTGGACTCACAATACACAGGCGTGATTTATCGAGGTTTTTTGCTTTAAAGTAATCAGCCAAAATAGGCAAAGCTGTTAAGTGATTAACCGGCGTGTCGAAAAAGCCTTGTATCTGGCCCTGGTGTAAATCAATGGTTATCGTACGATCGATGCCAGCGACCGTCATAAGATTAGCGATGAGTTTTGCAGTAATAGGCTCGCGAGCGGCGGCTTTTCGATCTTGTCGAGAGTAGCCATAGTGCGAGATTACGGCGGTAACGGTTCTTGCAGACGCACGCTTTGCAGCGTCAGTCATAATAAGCAGCTCCATGAGTGCGTCATTGACGCGCTCACCTGCAACCGACTGTATGATAAATACATCAGCACCGCGAATACTGTCTAAATAACGCGCATAGATTTCTCCGTTAGAAAATTGCTTCAGCTTGATATTACCGAGCTTGATGTCGAGCACCTCTGCAATTTGTTCTGCCAACTCTGCGTTAACCGAGCCGGAAAACAACGCCAAGCTCTTCTTCATATCAGTCATGCAATACCTCTCCTCACCTTTGCCATTCCATTTCCTCATTGTATGGCATCTGCAACTGAGCTAGCCCGCAGATAGCCAATGCTTCAAAGTTCTTACACGGTATCAGAGGTTCTTTTTGCCCATCCGACGATTTCTGTTTGACGTGCACGTCCAAGACCAAGTGAATAATCGGAAACATCTTCGGTAATAACCGAACCTGCTCCGATAGTTACGTTCGAGCCAATATGTACCGGAGCCACAAGCATCGTATCTGAACCTACGAAGGCGTTATCTCCGATTTCGGTTTTATGTTTCTTTTTGCCATCATAATTACAGGTAATAGAGCCCGCTCCGATATTGACACCGGTGCCTATGGTTGCGTCTCCAATATAGCTTAAATGAGGAACCTTTGAACCTTCGCCTATGACAGATTTCTTTATCTCGACGCTAGTTCCTGCCTTTGCGCCGCGCCGCAAATCTGCGCCAGGACGTAAGTAAGTACGCGGACCACAATCGGCTTCATCGCCGATTATCGCTTCGATAGCAATAGTCTCATCAACGCTGCATCCAGCGCCAACCTTGGTATCGGTTAGGCGCGAATTTGGGCCAATTACGCTGTCTTCACCAATCGATGTGTTGCCAAAAAGCGAAGTCATAGGTAAAAGCTCAACATCAGTGGCGATTGTTACATCGGGCCCAATCCACACAAGAGCGGGGTCGGTCATAGTAACCCCTTCTGCCATAAAACGCTCGTTAATACGCCTCTGAGCAAAACGACTAGCTTGTGCCAGCTGCGAGCGAGAATTAATACCGAGAGCTTCTTCGGGATGGGAGGTCTGCAAGGTAACTACTCCACGCCCAGCCTTGCGGCAAATCTCAAGAACGTCTGTCAGGTAAAACTCTCCTTGTGCATTTTGGTTGTCAACCTGAGCAAGTGCGTCAAAAAGTGCACGTGCATCAAAGCAATAAAAGCCCGAGTTGCACTCAGATATGAGGGCCTGATCAGGACTGCAATCTTTCTGTTCGACAATCCGCTCAACCGCACCATTTTCATCACGCACAATGCGACCATAGCCAAAAGGATTTGCTAGATTCATCGTAAGAACAACTACTGCAGCCTGCTCTTTTTCGCGTTTCGTAAGTAAAGCCTTTATAGTCTCTGGTGTGATAAGAGGGCTGTCTCCCGAAAGGACCAGTAGTGATCCGTCGAAATCAGCAAAGCTTGCGCGGCAGGAATTTACTGCATCTGCTGTTCCTACCAGTTGCTCCTGCACAACTACTGCTGTATCTCCTTCAACAAGAGGAATTACCTGCTCGCGTTCGTGGCCTACCACGGTCACAAGACGATCAATTCCTGCTTCGTGAGCAGAATCAACAACCCAGCGCACAAGAGGCTTTCCAAGCATCTCGTGAACAACCTTCGGTTTCTTTGACTTCATACGGGTACCCGCACCTGCTGCGAGGATGATGGCAGAAGCACTCATAGACGTAGCCTCCTCAATATTGGTGGTTTGCGGTTTTTAAGTATATCGCAAGCACGCAAAAGCATCGTTATTGCAGCGTATCTACACTTTGAATCTTTTTAAAAGCAGCGAATTTGAAACCACCGAGACACTTGAAAGAGCCATCGCAGCGCCTGCAAGCTCCGGAGCAATGATGCCGAAGGCTGCCAGAGGAATCATAATCAGATTGTAAATGAGAGCCCAAAACAGGTTTTGCTTCACTTTGCGCATGGTTGCTCGAGAAAGTTTGATTGCTGTAATGAAATCTCGCAATCGATTACGCATCAGAACAACCGAACCTGCGTCAAGGGCGACATCTGTCCCGCTTGCCATGGCTACCCCTACATCTGCAGCTGCAAGCGCGGGTGCGTCATTGATGCCGTCACCAATAAACGCGAGAATGTTTTTCGTCTCAAGAGAAGAAGCTTTAAGGCTTTGGACACGTTCTGCCTTCTCACGGGGCTTGACTCCAGCAAGCACATGCTTTTTGTCGAGGCCTATCATCTGGGCTACCTCGCTTGCATTTTCGAGCGAATCGCCAGTTACCATATATGAGCTGACGCCATACTTTTCGGCAAGCTCTTGCAGGGTGGACTGCGCATCTTCTTTAGGGGCATCAAAGAATCTGAAACCACCCACGTCTGCTCCGTCCACAATTACGCGGGTGCCAACGAAAAGCTCGTGCCCTTCCACCTTACCCTCAACTCCGCGACCAACGATAGCCTCGAAGTTCTCTGGCTCAGGAAGATTACTAACGCCCTGATCAGTTGCATAAGAGACGACGGCTTTGGCAAGAGGATGCTCACTTTTTGCTTCGAGGGCAGCTGCAAGGCGCAAGTACTCAAGCGCAACATCGCTTTCAACCACTGTTGGCCTGCCGCATGTGAGAGTGCCCGTTTTGTCGAATACGGCAATGTTGAGCTCGCATAAATGCTGAAGTACCTCTCCATCCTTTATGAGAACGCCCAGCTGGGCCCCCTTACCCATACCAACCATCAAAGCTGTTGGAGTAGCCAGACCAAGCGCACACGGACAGGCCACAACAATAACGGCTACTGCGGCAAGCAAAGCCTGCTGAAAACCTACGATATCACCAGCTGCGTTTCCAAAAAGCATCCATCCTACAAAGGTGATAAGCGATATGATTAAAATACCGGGAACAAAAATTGATGCAATTTTATCGGCCATCTTTTGCACGGGCGCTTTTGAACCTTGCGCATCTTCAACTGCACGTACGATTCGTGCGAGCGTTGAGTCTTTGCCGACACGCATAGCTCGAATACTGAGCGATCCTGTAGTGTTAAGGGTTCCGCCAGTAACCTGAGCGCCCACTTCTTTCATGACTGGCATCGCTTCACCCGTGAGCATGCTTTCATCTATTTCGGAACAACCCGAAACAACCTGACCATCAACCGGAACTTTTTCGCCTGGACGCACCAAAACCGTATCCCCCACCAATACCTGTGCAAGGAGGATTTCATCTTCTTTTCCTTGTCGGACAACCGTTGCTGTGGCAGGACTGAGGTTCATCAAGCTCTCTATTGCTTGCGACGTTGCTCCCTTTGCGCGGGTTTCTAAGATTTTCCCAAGTAGGACAAAGGTTATCAGCATAGCGCAGGTCTCAAAATACGGCATACCGCTGTTTACCGTCGAGCCAGAAAAAGTAATCCAAACCGAGAATATAAACGCAATAGAGGTCCCCAAGGCCACCAAGACATCCATGTTTGCCGATTTATCTTTAAGGGCATAATACGCTCCAGAATAGAAACGAGCGCCACAGCCAAACTGCACAGGAAGTGTCAAAATCATCAGGATGAGATTAGCAACGAATCTCCCTTGGTCAGGAGTTGCTTGTGCACCAAAAAAGAGCGCTCCCCCTATTTCGCCTAGCATGTGATGCATTCCGGGGAACATGCCCAGAAAAACAATGATGATAGTGAGCACCAGTGAGACAGAGAAAACACGAAAGTCGTGCTTTCGGGTAGCAGCTTCTTTCGCTCTTCTGGCATCGTCAACAAGCGGCGCATCATCGGGGATAATTTCGGCAGTAAATTTGAGTTGATCAAAAACGCGCAGCAAATCATTCACGTCAAGTTTTTCTGGGTCAAACTCAACGACACCGGTGTTCGTAGCCAAGCTTACCGCCACTTTCGCTACACCATCGAGCGCCCGATAATGCTTTTCTATATTTGCTGAGCAATTGGCGCAGTGCATGCCCTCAATCGCAAGTCGCAAGGTAGCAGTGTTTCCTTCGGAGTTCATATCATCACGCCTTACGAAAACTTCTTCATCAGACGCATTACCTCGCCTATGATTTCGGTATTGCCCTCTTGAATTTGTTCGACCACGCAGGTTTCAAGATGATTTTGCAGCACAATGCTCGACACACTTCGTATCGCACTCTCGGCAGCTGTTAACTGCGTAAGAACGTCACCGCAGTACCTATTATCGTCAATCATCGTTTTAACCCCATTGAGCTGACCGATGGCCCGATTGAGTCTGCGCTGAATATCTTGTTGCATCTCGATACTTCTTGGAGTGTTCTTTGTGTGCTGGTCACAACAAGAATGTTGTAAGTCTTCTGGCATATGCTTGGCTCCTTAGCAATTAGTTTCTCACTGGATTATATACCCCCCTAGGGTATTTACAAGAGCTCATATCGCAGACGGCTTTTCCACTACCATTCGAATACGAGCCCAAGCATGCTAGATGCATTTCAGACATGCAATTTCTCAGAGAGCTATCAACTTCGTATGGTTTTAAGGTTCGAAATTATCGGAAACAAGCTAGATTGCAGAGAAGAACTCAGCTACGGCAAAAGGAATTCCCGCCTCATCGCCAAGTTTCACGGTGTATGCAGAGCAATCGGATGCGGCTGCAAAAAGATGTAGGCTATCGCCCCAATGAGCTGGTTTTTTGTATTCGATACGAAAACGCGCAACCTCATAGTTTTCGGGCAGCGCATCTAAGGCTATTTCTACATAACGTGCATTATTCACGTGATTATTAACGTCGATGTCGGCCCGTCTCACGGGCTCAATCCTGCTTAGCTCAAAGCTCTTATCCGCAAGAGGAATCTTTTTAGGCAGGTATTCCATCTCGAACTTCTCGCTATACGAAATTCCTTCCACCACCTCTTTTGGCAGCCGAATAATTTTGCCTGAACCTGCATCGGTGAAAACGCCGGTATTCCACGATGCCATGCACAAATCGCCATGCTCGCCAAAAAGCACCGTATTACGATAGCCGAATGAGGCCTTACACTCATAAATCCAAGTACGCGCAGTGAGCACTTCGCCAGCTATCGGCATGCGATACACGTCAACCTGACGCGCAGCCATTATCATCGCCCAACCGTTATCCTGTAAGCTGCGAGCAAATTCTGGCTCTGAATCAAGCCAACCCAGCGAGCAATCCTGCATGACATCAACCGCAGAAGCAAGTTTTATTTTGCCGTCATGCCCTACCTTGCTTTGCCCAACGACTTCTTGTATTTCATACATCAGCAACCACTCTTCTCTGCTGGAACGACGCGCTTGGAACCAGAGGAAAAGGAATCCGATAACACCAGCTAGCAACGACGCACTCAAAACTGCAAACTTGGCCGTAGAGATAATGACGGGGTCGGTGAAGGC
This sequence comes from Raoultibacter sp., assembly GCA_050945135.1. Classification (GTDB taxonomy): domain Bacteria; phylum Actinomycetota; class Coriobacteriia; order Coriobacteriales; family Eggerthellaceae; genus WRIS01. Next base: position 19,136 of record JBMNSJ010000002.1, on the reverse strand, counting down.
AAGATTCGCAACAAAAATTGCCATTGTGAAGCCGATGCCCCCTAATATGCCAGCGCCTATCATATGCATCCAATTTGCACCTTTTGGCACCTCAACAAGCTTGGTTTTTATAAGAACGAAGCTAAAGAGAACAATTCCAATAGGCTTACCTAACAACAATCCGAAGAAAATACCGGGAAGTGCTGGATCTGCCCACATATTTCCTAGTCCGTCACCAATGAGTCTTACATCGGCATTAGTGAGTGCGAACAGTGGCAGAATTAAGAAATAAACCCACGGATACAAGCGCTTACTTAAACGACGCGCAGGCGGCAAAACCTGCTTTGCGACCCGGCTCAAGCTTGATACCGTTCCCATGTATTCTTCTTGCTCCATTACATGGGCATCGGGCTCAAACTGCTCTTTGGCAATCTGCACCCTTTCGTCGGTCCACGACAAGAAGCTACGTAAATTAACCTTTGAACCAATGGGGATGGTGAAGGCAAGAAGAACACCAGCAATTGTCGAGTGAACACCCGACATATATACGCAATACCACAAGACAATACCAACAACAATATAAGGAGTAAGCGAAAAAATACGAGCGCGATTCATCATTACGAGAACGAGGAAGACGGCAGCAACCGCAATCAGCCAATAGAGCGAGGGGGTGTGACCGTAAAAAATCGCAATGATTCCGATTGCCATAATGTCGTCGGCAACAGCAAGAGTAACCAAAAACACCTTAATACTCTTGGGAACGCGATCCCCTAGCAAAGACATAATACCTAAAGCAAAGGCGATGTCTGTTGCAGTGGGTACGCCCCAGCCATGAGCTGTCTCAGGATTTCCCGCATTGAAGCCTAGATAGATGACGATAGGTACCAGTACGCCGCCTAGTGCCGCAACAATAGGCAGCAAGGCTTGGCGAATTTCTCGCAACTCGCCGACAGTCATCTCATACTTTATTTCTAGACCAATCAAGAGAAAGAACAATGTCATCAAGATATCGTTGATGACATGAGATAAGGTCATCGAGCCACCAAAAGAGCCGATATAGAAACTGATTTCGGTACTAAAGAACTCTTTGAAGGGGTAATAGAAGTCAGTATTTGCAATGATGATTGAGACGATAGCGGCACCCAACATCACAGCTGCCGCACGCGTTGAAGAGCCCGTGAAGCCTACCAATTTCCTGTAAGGGCCTTGGCGGCGATCCACTTCTTCAATGAAGGGCGTTCCTTGTGTATTCTCACTATCTTCAGATGCTTGCATTATCTGCTTCCCTGATGAATGTTTTACATAATCATTATCCTACAAAGAATGCTCACTTGGACGCTTATCGTACGCGATTCCATAATGAGCTTACATTTATTTATATGTTGACGATTTCTCAACTCGCTTGATTTAGCGCATACAAAACTTGCGGTTTGCGGTATGCTTATTAAACCAGCTTGACGAAAGGAATCAGTATGCATGTTTTTTCGAACATGGCTTTTTCGAAATCGTGCAACAACGCTGAGCTCCTTTTGAGAAGGCTGTTTTTTATTCGCTACGATTTCAAGAGGTGAGCGCTATGAGTATTACCGTCACCGGACGCAAAATGCCTGTAACCGATGCACTGCGTGAGTACGCTGAAGAGAAAATCGGACACTCGATGAGGGTCATGGACATCAGTCCACTCGACGCCGAAGTCGTTTTACTCGTTGAAAAAAACCCTGCCAATCCACGTCCTGCCGTGTGCGAGGTAACCTTGCGCACTAAAGGTCATATTGTTCGCGTTGAAGAACACGAAGAGGATATGTATGCTGCTATCGACGTGGCTGCAGCAAAGGTAGTTCGTCAGCTTCGCAAGTACAAAACAAAGGTCATCGATCGCAAAATTCGCGCAGGTGCCGAAAAATCGGTCCAAGAAACTGCAACTCCTCCTGCAACCGATTACGATCAACTCATGGCAGAACTTTCCCATAATGATGAAGTGGTTCGTGTAAAGGAAATTGAGTTTGCTCCTTTGACCGAAGAAGAAGCTCTTATCAACATCGACTTACTCGGCCACGATTTCTTCGCCTATACCGATCGCGATTCTGGACTGGTGCACGTACTGTATCGTCGAATTGACGGCGGCTACGGTTTGCTCAAGCAGACTGAAGAGGTTGAGGCTTAAAGCTTTCGCACGCTTAATACGAGCGACAAAGATTAACACCCTCCGTTCGGGGGGTGTTTTTTACGTGCCTCATTTCCTCAGAATGGATCTTTTTCGGCACAGAAAGCATCTCCCAAAGAGCTGAATTACAAAGATTGTGCAGTATACTATCCGAGGTCGTTCGTAGGGCAAGGATTCAACGGTGAAAAAGAATAAGCGTTTCGAAACTCAAAGAATAGCGCGATGGAAGCTACTTGATAGGCTAGCTTGGCTGATTCCTCTTCTTGCATTGCTTTATTTAGCTTTTGTGAACGGGAATTTTATCGAATACTTCACCGGAGCGCTGGATGCACACAATCTCTCAGCCCTGCTCTTTATCACTCTTTTCTTTGTTCTGTATGCCGCCTTCCTATCAGCTCCACTAGTTATAATCTGGCGCGCAATCACCCACTACTTACGGAAAAACGCTCTCAAGAACGCCAGCTATCACGCTGTCGAAGGAATAGATTATTACCGCGAAAAACTCACTGGTCTCTCCCCTGTCATGATTAGTCTTTTGGTTGATCTTGAGATTGAGACGAAAAAAGACGTATCGGCACTCATCCTCACATATGTCATGAAAGGCGTTGTTTCATTTTCCGGAAATCTCGTTACGGTAAGCAACCGCGAACACCCAGACCTCAAGAAAAGCGACTTCATATTATTGGATGAACTGGAACGAGGTGGTTTTACGCAAGATGGGCTAGCCCTCTGGAAAGACCTAGCTCTCCAAGAAGCACGTAGTGAGGGAGAGAGCACAGGCTTGCTCAAGCACTACAAAGACCAAAAGAACACGGCTCCAAAAGGTTGTTTTCTAGGATGCCTCGGGTCGATTCTACTTTTGCTATCGACTGTTATAGTTACGACAGTTGTACTAGACTTTGACAAGATAGATGCCTATTTAGCCGCAATCCCCACCGAAAACCTCACGCTCTATGAGCAAATTGAATACCTCATCGTCGATCCCGTTATGGCTACGCAGCTGCTCGTGCTTCTTGTTGCAGGCGTGCTCCTCTTTGCAGCCTTCATACTGCCCCTTGCGGTATTGATTAAAACCATCGTGGTTTCCAAGAAATTCTTGACGTCGGTAGAGCGAACCGATCAAGGCTTTATCGTTACTGAGCAAATTGCGGGCATGAAAAACTTTATCCGAGATTTCTCAAACCTTTCTCAGGCCGAAAAGGAAGCTCTTATCGTTTGGGACGACTTTTTGATATATGCCGTTGTGCTTGAAGAAAACGAAACAATTACCAAAGAGATTTTTGGCATGAGCAAACTTAGCTACGACAGCTTCCGTTCGGTACGACTATAAGCCGAAAGTCACGCACTATCGATCTTTTGGCTGTGGCAAAAAAAGGACGCCACCTTTGATGACGTCCGAATAATCTTTTATCGAGCTAGCTGTTATTTTTTCTTAGGAGCCTTTTTCTTTACGGCTTTAACAGCTTGATCTTTTTTGGTCGCAACAGGTTTCTCAAAGCGTGCCTTCTCTTTTTTGCTGAGTTTGCTCACTTTTTTCTGAGCATCCTTAACCGCTTTTTCTGCCTTTGCCTCAAGCTTTATCGCATCCTTATGAGCTTTTGCAGCAATCTCTTCTGGCTTTGTTTTCTTTTTCTTTGCCATTCTTTAAACCCCTTCCCGTTCGTAAGAACAATCGACCTATCTAAGGTAACGTATTACCAACCAAATAACGGCACTGTGACCTAACCGTAACAATCGTCTGTCCTGTTTACAAGGCAAAAAACGATAAGGAGGTAAAGAGCGCGAGAGCCTAGAGGATACGCAAACCAACTTCTTTGAGCTGGCGGGCGCTAACTCGATCTGGTGCCTCAGTCATAGGATCTGATGCCGAGCTTGTCTTCGGGAAGGCAATAACGTCGCGAATGGAATCTTTACCAGCACACAGCATAACCAAGCGGTCGAGACCCAAAGCAATGCCGCCATGCGGAGGCGCACCTAAACCGAGAGCCTCAATAAGGTATCCAAATTTCTCGTTAATCTCTTCGTCGCTTAACCCGATCTTACGAAGAACCTGACGTTGCAGTTCTTCGTTGTGGATACGCATTGTACCGCCGCCAACTTCGAAGCCGTCCATAATTAAGTCGTAGGAGTAGCTACCGCATTGCAACGGATCAGTTTCAATCTTGTCAAGATCCTCTTCACGCACAAGCGTAAAAGGATGATGCTCGGCGGCATAGCGATCTTCATCCTTGTCATATTTAAATAAGGGGAAATTCACTACCCACATCAGTGAGTGCTCTGAGCGCTCAACACCCAAAGCATTAGCCATATGAAGGCGCAAGGCAGAGAGCACGGCACTTGCAACCTCGTATGTATCAGCAGCGAATAAAATCAAATCACCCGGCTGCGTATCGAGGGCTTGCTTCATTGCTGCAAATTCTTCGTCGCTAAAGAACTTGATGATGGGGCTTTTTTCCTGGCCGTCGCTTGTAAACGCAATCCATGCCATTCCCTTTGCGCCATTCTCTGAAGCAATATCCGCCAACTTCTCAACCTCGCCGCGGCTCCAATCACCCGCACCACGGGCATTAATAGCTTTCACTACCCCGCCAGATTGTGCAACAGAGGAAAAGACTTTAAAGCCACAGTCGCGAACAACTTCGGTTAAATCAACCAGCTCCATGCCAAAGCGGGTATCGGGGCGATCGTTTCCGAAACGCTCCATCGACTCCGCGTATTCCATACGCGTAAGCGGAAACTCGTGCTTAATGCCAACAGCCTCAAATACCTCAGCCATTGCATCTTCCATCAAGCTCATAATGTCATCTTGCGTTACAAAGCTCATCTCAATATCGACTTGAGTAAACTCTGGCTGACGATCTGCACGCAAGTCTTCATCGCGGAAACAGCGCGCTATCTGGTAATAGCGCTCGACGCCACCCACCATAAGCATCTGCTTGAGAAGCTGAGGGCTTTGCGGAAGCGCATAGAACTTACCCGGATTAGGGCGGGAAGGAACAATATAATCGCGCGCTCCTTCAGGAGTTGATTTCGCGAGAATAGGTGTTTCGACCTCGAGGAACTCACGCTTGTTAAGCGCTGAGCGCATCGCGGTAGTGATGGTGTGACGAAGCTTAAGATTCTCAAGCATTTCTGGACGGCGAATATCTAAATAACGCCACTTCATGCGAGTGGTCTCATCGGTTTCGATACCATCTTCTATAGAGAAAGGAGGCGTGTTTGAGGTATTGAGTACCTTGATTAACGAAGCGACAACTTCAATCTCGCCGGTAAGCATGTTGGGGTTTACCACGTCTTCGGTACGCGCACGCACTGAGCCGGTAACCTCAATAACCCACTCCCGACCAAGATGCTCAGCAACGCCAAAATCATCTGCATTGACACAGTCTGGATCGATAACGCATTGTGTATATCCAGCACGGTCCCTAAGATCTACGAAAATGAGCCCTCCATGATCGCGGTTATGCCACACCCAGCCACACAAAACAACCTCCGTGCCAACATCTTCTTTACGCAGCTGTCCGCAGGTGTGCGTATGGGTACAGTACTCATTCATGAAATCGCTCATACAGCTTCATTACTCCTTGACTCATCTTACGTTTATTAAGAATCACGGTCGCTCAAAGACCGTGGTTATTATATTCCAGAAAACTCGTTTGTGCTGGTACCGCTTTACACTTCATGCAAAATCTAGGCTTAGCTGGCTTGGCCCTACTCAAACACCTGGCTAATCAGTGCTTCGACACATATCTGACTGCTGTCTGCGCTTGCATGCAAGACTTTTGTCAACTCATCGAAGCTCAGCAGCTTTTCTTCGCGCGTATCCATATTACGCAGCTTTACCGAAGAATTCGCCAGCTCATCGGGACCTAAGATACATACAATCTTCGAAGAAAGCTTATCTGCTAACTTAAACTGGCTTTTCAGGCTTCTACTCTGATGATCTAGATCAACCACCAAGCCCGCATCACGACACTGCCGAGCAAGATTAAAAGCAGCACTGCGTACCGAATCGTCGACACTTGCTATAAAGATATCGCATGTTTGAGCTACAGGAAATTCGAACCCTGTTGCACGCAGGGCCAATACACAGCGCTCATAACCAAGAGCAAAACCTAAACCAGGAGTTGGGCGCCCTCCTACTTCTTCGGAAAGTTTATCGTAGCGTCCACCACCGCCAATAGCATTTTGCGATCCAAGCCCTTCGATGACCTGCACCTCAAATACGGTACGCGTGTAATAATCAAGACCGCGAACCAAACGCGATTCCTCAATATAATCCAGCTGGGAGCTCTCGAGGTAGCCCTTTACTTGCTTATAGTGCGTGCTACAAGCATCGCAAAGATGCTCGGTAATCTTTGGGGCACCATCCATAACTTTTGCGCACGACTCATTTTTACAATCAAAAGCCCTCAGAGGATTAATTTCAGCGCGGCGTAAGCACTCATCGCACATATCTTCTTTATGCTCAAGGATGAACTCCTTTACCAGCTCGCGATAAGCGGGTCGACAGTCATCACAGCCCATTGAGTTGACTAGTAAGCGCATTGACTCCCGGGGGATTCCAATTTCTTCAAAGAAGCGAATCAGCATTATAATTGCTTCTGCATCAACCGTTGGTGCATCTGCACCGATGCACTCGATTCCAACTTGATTAAACTGTCGTTGACGACCCTTTTGTGGGCGCTCGGCGCGAAACATGGGACCTGCATACATAAGCTTAGCCGGGGCAGCACCTTGGGGGACCAAATCATGTTGCACAACCGCCCGAACCACACCAGCAGTGCCCTCAGGGCGAAGGCTTAAGTGGCTTTTTGGCTTAATCTTCTCACCAGCAATGAGCTTATTCATATTCTCGCCAGAAACTGCCTGGAACATTTCTTTCGAAACAACGTCGGTAGCTTCTCCGATGCCGCGAACAAAAAGCTCGGTTTGCTCGAAAATTGGTGTTTCTATCTGCACATATCCATATCTGCTAAAGATTGAATAGGCGGTATTTCTAAAAATCTCCCAATACTTTGCCTCATCAGGTAATAAATCTTTTGCGCCCTCCGGAGCCTGCAATGCCATGTACGTTCCTCTATTCTAAGCCCTAAATATTTTCCGCAACTAAATCACCCATACCCACCGTGCCAACGATTCTATCGGCAGGGGTATCAGCTGCAGCTATGTCTCCCGTTCGCCAACCCTGATTAAGAACTGCCGCAATCGCTTCATTCAAATCATTTGCAGCCTCGTTCATGCCAAAGCTGTAACGCAGCATCATCTCGACAGAAAGAATCTGTGCCAGGGGGTTAGCTATGCCCTGCCCCGCGATATCAGGAGCGCTGCCATGACTTGGCTCATAAAGAGCAGAACTTTTGCCCAGGCTTGCACTCGCCAGCATACCAAGAGAGCCGGTAATCATGGAAGCCTCATCTGAAAGGATATCTCCAAACATGTTTTCGGTAACCACCACATCAAACTGACGAGGGTTGTTAATGAGCTGCATCGCTGCATTATCGACGAGCATATCAATGAGCTCTACGTCTGGATAATCAGCCGCAACTTGATGAGCAACTTCGCGCCACAAACGGCTTGACTCCAGCACGTTTGCCTTGTCGATTGAATGAACCTTTTTGCCTCGTGTGAGCGCCGCCTCAAAGGCATGTCGCACAATACGCTCAATCTCATATTCTCGGTATTCGAGGGTATCAAGTGCACGCTGGCCGGGAGCACCTTCTGGTCCACAGCCCGCCTCGTCATAACACCGCTCGCGAGCACCAAAGTAAAGACCACCAGTAAGCTCGCGCACGATGAGAACATCGACACATGCGACAATTTCCTTTTTCAGCGAAGAGGCATCGATAAGCGCCTCATACACTTTGGCGGGGCGTAAATTAGCAAAGAGACCCAGCTCTTTTCTGATCCCTAAAAGGCCTTGTTCGGGACGAGGTTTGTTAGGGTCGGTCGTATCCCATTTTGGACCACCAACTGCGGCAAGAAGTACCGCATCGGCTGCCTTTGCCGTCTCAATCGTTTCGGCAGGAAGCGCCTCGCCGGTCTCATCGATTGCGCAACCGCCAATCAAAGCTTCGCTATAGGTAAAGCTTGTGTTGTATTTTGTGCCCACTGTGTCAAGCACCTTAACGCCCTCAGCGAGTATCTCAGGTCCGATGCCATCACCAGGCAAGAGACATATCTCATAGGATTGTGGCATGACTCCTTATTCCTTCCCAAGCACTTTTCGAGTACGACTGATTAAGCCGCCTACCTCGATAATCTCTTTAATGAAGGGTGGAAAAGGCTCTGCCTGAAATGTTTTGCCTGTACTTTCGTTGGTGATAAGACCGCTATCCACGTCGACACATACCGTATCGCCATCCTTGATGGCATCTACCGCTTCGGGACACTCAAGAATGGCGAGCCCTGTGTTGATTGCATTGCGGTAAAAGATTCTCGCAAAGCTTTTTACGATAACCACATCAACTCCTGCTGCCTTGATAGCAATTGGCGCGTGCTCTCTCGAAGAACCGCAGCCGAAGTTTTCTTCAGCAACAATGATGTCACCAGCGTTCACCTTCTCAACAAAACTCGTATCAAGATCCTCCATGCAATGCTTTGCTAACTCTGCGGGATCAGAGGTATTAAGATAACGAGCTGGGATGATTACATCTGTGTCGACATCTCGCCCATAACGATGTACTACTCCAGAAAACTGCATGCTATTTCTCCTAATTCAAATCCTGCGGCAGTCCGATGTGCCCAAGAACCGCACTGGCTGCAGCGACTGCTGGCGATGAAAGATACACCTCTGAAGTGGGGTCTCCCATACGGCCAACGAAGTTTCTATTGGTGGTGGCAATGGAGCGCTCGCCTGCTGCCAAAATGCCCATATATCCTCCCAAACACGGACCACAAGTGGGAGTCGAAACTGCACATTTTGCATCGATGAAAACGTCCATCAGGCCCTCGGCGATACATTGTTGGAACACCTGCTGCGTTGCTGGAATTACAATGCAACGAACGTGAGGATGAACGCTGCGCCCCCGCAAAACCTCAGCAGCTTGCCTCATGTCCTCGATGCGACCGTTTGTGCAAGAACCAATTATCGATTGATCGATAGTGACATGTCGCGCCTCAGCAACAGGCCGCGTATTAGAGGGAAGATGAGGGAAAGCCACCGTAGGCACGATGTCTTCTGCTGCAATCTTATACACCTTTGCATACTGCGCATCTGGATCCGAGTGGTACTCGGTGTAGGGACGCTCGACTCTGCCGTCCATGTAGGCACGCGTAACCTCGTCAACTTCGATGAGACCGACTTTTCCACCTGCCTCAATTGCCATATTCGAGATTGACATGCGCCCTTCCATAGAAAGCGAACTGATAGCGCTTCCCCTGAATTCCATTGCTTGATAAAGCGCTCCGTCAACGCCAATCATGCCAATGATGTGGAGGATGATATCTTTTCCGGTAACTCCCGGCGCAAGCTGCCCGTCGATTTCAAAAAGCAAGCTCTCGGGAACCTTCATCCAAACTTTACCTGTAGCGTAGCCTACGGCAGCATCTGTCGACCCAACGCCGGTAGCGAAAGCACCTAAGGCTCCATAAGTACAGGTATGAGAGTCGGAGCCGATAATAAGGTCTCCTGCACCGACAACGCCCTGCTCGGGTAAAAGGGCATGCTCGACACCCATGCAGCCCACTTCATAGTAATGAGTAATGCCTTGCTCGCGCGCGAAATCACGCACAATCTTTGCCTGCTCGGCACTTTTAATGTCTTTGTTGGGAACGTAGTGATCGGGTACAAGAGCTATTTTTGTGGGATCGAAAACTTTCTTAACCCCAATTTTTTTCATTTCGCTAATGGCAATGGGAGCAGTCACATCGTTTGACAATACTAAATCGAGCTCACACTCAATCAATTGCCCAGGTCGAACTTCATCGAGACCAGCGTGCGCCGCCAGAATTTTCTCCGCCATCGTCATCGAACCCGCCATACCCGCTCCTTCATGCTTCGTTGTTACTCTTCTCATTGATTATTCGGCTCCCCATTGTACCACCAGAAACAAAACGAGCCCCATTTCTGAGACTCGTTTTGCGAAAACACTACTTTCAAATCAATTTGCGAGTGAAATTGTCCATTCACCCCTTCTACTAGACCACTTTGTGGCTTAGTAGTATGACGCGTAGCTTGCAATGCTTGCGAGCATTGCCCCGAAGGTAAAGGTTACAAAGAGCGCCAAGACGATATTGACTACCATACCGATAACGGCAAACTTAACAGCGTCACTTCTGACCTTGTCAACATTGCCTGCATTGGAGAGCCACGCAATAAGAATGCCAGGGATTCCCATTAAGATGCCAACAACCAGCCATCCAAATTTCATTCCCCCACTTAACTCCATCAAGAGAGGAGCTTGCGCCTGTGGATAATACGCAGGCTGGGGTTGCGGCTGTGGCTGTGGTTGTGGCTGGGGCTGTGGTTGAGGCACAGGAGCCTCTTGCGGATTTTGAGAATCTGCCATGTTGAACCTACTTTCTAAGAGAGGGATATTTGTCCTTCTGAATCAATGAAGACCTGGGTATACACTGAGCCAGAAGGACGTATCTTTTCTAGAACCAGTATAGGGATTTGCTGGTAAATCTAGACAAATTGTACTGAAATGTAAAAAAGAAGCTCATTCTGGGCATTTCGTGACTCGTTTTTGCCTGTTGATGCTTTAAGAACTCTAGGACAAAGCAGAACAAAGTGCGTCAAGAAGAGTGATGGCGTAGTGCTGGGCAGAACGTCCAAAACCAGCATCCTCCCATGTAGTACCGGGGAGCTCGAGCGAAATACGTGAGTTTTTTGTATCCATTGCCTCAAGAGCAGTTCTGAGGCGAAGAGCAAGACTTGCCTCTTCCTCAAAAACAACTCGCGGCACAGTTGAATCGCTTTTTTCTTCCGGCACAACAATATGAACCATGAGCATAGACTCTCCTGGAGGAACCAAAAGAGAATCGGCGCTCAGTATCTTTGAAGCAGGATTAGTAGCAAGTGCCAGGTTTGACATACGGGAAGCCACTTCTCGCGTAAACTCTCCGGTGCCAAAAAGACAGAGTGCATTCTGTTCCAAAACGTCAGCTGCGCGCGCAAAACCGAGCTTTGCAGCTGGTGCCGCGTTCTTTCCTTCCCAAGAATGATGAAGGTTATTAATTGATGCAAAGGTATAAGCACCGGCAATACCATCAGAAGGCAATCCCATATTCAGCTGAAATTTACGCAAGGCAGACTCGGTATGCGCCCCGAAAATTCCATCAAGCGAACCGCAGGCGAAGCCCAGTGCGTTGAGCGCATGTTGCAACTCGAGCACATCGTTACCATGAAAATACGGCATATGAAGATAGAGTGTTCTGTCGCCAAGGCGGAAGGTCGCATCCACAAGAGATGCCCAAACCTTGTCATCTACAATCTTTTTCTCTTCAAGATTATATTGAACGCAGAAGGCGGCAACAGCATCAGCAGTCTTTTCGCCAAAAACGCCATCTACCTCGTCTTTTTCGAAAAAACCAAGAGTAGCAAGACGGTTTTGCACGTCTTCAACGGCAGCGCCTTTATCATGTAATTGAATAGCTTTCATAGTCTCATTGTAGCCTGAAGGACAAGCAAATAAATGCTCGCTGCACTTACTTCAAACGATTGACAAACCAATCAGCCATCGAGATAAGCAAATCACGTGCCGGGGAAGCCTGAATGTGCTCGACAAGCGCCTGCTTTGCCCCAGAAGTAAGCTTCTCGGCGTAAGCGCGTGCATATTCGATACTGCCTGATCGATGCATGATGTCAACTGCCTCAGCGAGTACATCCTGGTTTTTTTCTTTGGAAGAAAGAATTGTTATCAAGCGTGCTCGGTCAATCTCGCCAGCGTGCTTTAAAGCATGAACGACAACCAGGGTACGTTTGCCTTCTGTGATGTCGTTTCGGAAATCTTTCTCAGTGCTTTCTTTTGTGCCGATTAAGTTAAGCAAATCGTCTTGAATTTGGAAGGCAAGACCCGTATCGAGCCCGTACGCACGCAGGGCTTCAATTTCTTTTTCTTCTGCGCCGCCAATGAGGGCTCCCACTGCCAAAGGTACAGCTCCAGAATAATAAGCTGTTTTGTGGGTAGCCATAACCAGATAGTCGTCTATCGAAAGATCGTAGCGACCGTCACGTGCCCAACCGATATCCAAAGCCTGACCTTCAACAGTGTGCTGAGTCATGTTTACGAGCTCAATCATGACCTTGACCTTCATGGAATCATCGAGCAGCGGATCATTCATAACTGCACTATTTACAATAGAAAGCGCAAGATCTCCTGCATTGATAGCAAGACCGACGCTTTCTTGAATGTGGAAACAGGGCTCTCCGCGGCGGAGCAAAGCCTCATCAGCAATATCGTCGTGGATAAGTGCCGAGGTATGGAAATGCTCAATTGCAGCAGCCGCAGTGGTTACCTTTTCAACATCTCCTCCAACTGCCAGGCAAGCCGCATAACAAATAAGCGGACGATGGCGCTTTCCATCGTTTTCGCTGTAACGTCGCAAAGGGGTGTACAGATACCTATCCATATCCTCGTGGGTACCCGTTGGAATGTAGGAATTGATAAGATTTCCCACTTCGTCATGGTAAAGATTGAGGTAATCATCAAAACTACTGGGGAGATTCTTGGCGTTTCTAGCTATCTCTTGCGCTATGTTTTTCATAAGGCTTTCTTTGGTCAGGGTACTACAGTCAGATTGAGCGGATTGTTCTGGTAGGAGCGGCGGGACTCGAACCCGCAAGCCTTGCGGCGGTGGATTTTAAGTCCACTGCGTATGCCAATTCCGCCACGCTCCCATATGAACATGGTCTAGACACGCTTTTCAAGAAAACTGTGCCTGAATAACCTGCATTATGATACCAAATATCAACTGACTCAACACCGTCTATTTTGAGATGCGTCCAAAATGATGCCTTGCAACACATCAGCTTCACTGACAGTAAAGCTTGAGCAGCCCGAAAGCGCCATAACTTCCTCTAAAATGAGGAGCCCCGCTACAATTACATGAGCCCTCCCGGGATCAAGCCCTATTACCTTTTTGCGTTCCTCAAGCGTAAGGGAATACAGCTGATTAAAGACTGCCTCGAACATTGCTTTATCAACGACGCTGCCATGAACTTTTGCTCGGTCATAGCTCTCCATTTTTTCATAGACCGAGACAATGCTTGTTGCCGTTCCCGCAACAGCAACCATCTGATCTGCCTCAAATGAGGTATTTGCCAAATCCGAAAAATACGCCTGCAGGTTTTCTCTAATCCATAATCGTGCTTTAGTAAGTTCTGCCTCACATGGCGGGTCACTCGTAAAGAAGCGTTCGGTCAAACGACGACAACCAACATCCATAGACCTGCTTAGTACAAGGTCTTGTCCATAGGCTCCTGCACTTATCTCAGTTGAGCCTCCCCCCACGTCAACAACGAGAAGCTTGCTCGTAGAAAATTCGTGTGACACTCCCAGAAAAGACAGTGCCGCCTCTTTGAAGCCCGAAATAATTGAGGGAACAATACCGAGCTTTTCTAACATGCGTAAAAATTCCGCGCCGTTTTTTGCGTCGCGTGAAGCAGAAGTAGCCATCGCAACGATTTCAATATGCGGATTCTCTTGATTGCGATGAGAGGCAACTACATCGAGAAATTGGGAAATCTGTCTGGCAACACGCTCCATTGCGGCATCAGACAAAAAGCCACTAGCGTCGGCTCCTTCACCAAGATTGGTAATTCCGTAACCATGGGCCAATTCGTGGAGACCCTGATTATCGACATCGGCGATCAAAAGACGACAGGTTACCGTTCCAATATCAATTGCCGCGTAGCGCCCCGGTGAAAAACTAGCCAACGCCGAACACCGCATCGAGAACACTCGTTACCCAGCTTGTGGGGGCTTCAACGCTTCCATTCGGAATGCTTTTCTTATATGTTGTTTCTTCTTGAGCGCTTGATTCGAGACCATGCACGGTAACTGCGTTTTCGCCTTCTTTTACCCATCCAAATTCTTCACGAGCGCGATCTTCGATGCCTGCTTCAGTGGAAAGCATATCAACCTGTGTTTGAATTTCGGCATTACGCTCGCTGAGCGCTTCGTACTCTGCCTGCACCTGATCGTAATCGCGCTGCGTTACATAGAATTGTTGAGCTGTTGGATAGAGAAATACGCACGACAAAACGAGGCAGGCAAGAACCATGCTTGTGCCAATCAGCTTTGGTGAGCGCTTGAAGTCAAATCCGACGAAGGAAAAGCGACCGAGGAAGCCCATGATGCCAGAGCCTGCTCCGTCATGCATTTTTGTTATCTTTTTATGCTGCCTACCCATCTCAGTTTTGTAAACCGCCGCGCGAGGACCAGCCTGAGAAGCCTCGGAAGGCTTATTGGCAAACTGTTTAGAAAATTGCTTTTCTGCTTTGCTCTTACTCACGTTTTTTCGTAACTCAGAAAACTTAGAGATTTTAGGTATCTTGCCCGACTGCGAAGCTTTCGGAAGCCTTCCTGAGTCTTGTGAAACACGAGGGATTTTTCCTGACTGCGACGCTTTCGGAAGCTTTCCCGACTGCGAAGCGCGAGGAAGTTTCCCTGAGTTCTGCGAAACGCGAGCGCTCTTTTGAGCCCGTGATGTCGTGGAATTTTTTCGTGGGACGCGTGCAGATTCGCTTCGAGCACCTGAAGACGCTTTGGTTTTTGGAGCCTTCGTTTTAGTTTTTACTGCAGTACTTTTCGGCTTGGTTTTAGAGGACGTGGTTTTTGTTGACGAAGAAAAACTTGCGCTTGTACGCTTTGAGGCTTTTCTGCCCTGATTGTTTGTAGGCGCAACAGAAGGACGAGAATGCCCAACGGCTTTCTTCGCCTCATCAAAAGTTAGAATGCTTCCTTGCTTCACCAAAAGAATTTTGCTCCCTTTAGCATTGTGTTTTGTTTAATCTTCATTTAATGCTTGAAGCTATTTGCAGAATACCACAGCAGCAGGCTTTTTGCCACGCCACTTCAGAGAATATCCTTTTCTTGACTCGCTGTAAGCGTATCGTAATTATCCAGCCTCAGCGCTGCGCTTCTTGGCTGGCTCGTTCGCTATACGGAACACGTAGTTACGATCGCTTCCGTAGATTTCGCAGAGGGCTTAGAACTGATTCATTACAAAATCCATCATGCTTTGAATGCTTTCAAACTGCCCAATTTTACTCGCGATAAAAAGAATAAGGACACCAACAGCTAGTACCACAGCAATCCATGTAACAGCAGTGAATAACTTACGCATGGCATCCCTGTTTCTGTCTAGCAAGATTATTCGCCATAAAATTTCTTATGAAGCTACTTTTTGGACAGCATTAAACAATGCATTTTTCAGCTCCACGAGCATTTCCGGAATAGACTCATGCTGAGTTAACGCCGCAACGATATAGAGAAGAACCAAGACTCCAACCACTATCGCTACAATCATAAGAACAGCACGCACAAAAACCCTTGTCCCGCTTTCATAAGCACGTCTAACCTCAGTCTGCTTTTCAAGAGACACTGGCTGCAATGATTCATCAGGTGGTATGTTTTTAAGTTCGGTCATCTTAATTTTGATTATACTAAACACGCTTATTCCTGTTAAACCACGTAATCAATCCGTGAATCAAAGAAAACTTCCCCAGATCTTTACCGAGCACAGCGTACTGAGGGTGGATTACTAGTACAACTGTTGGGCAGGGCAAATTTGCTCAGTAAAGACCTCGGGAAGTTTTCCTCCCCGGTCAAACCATTACTGCTTTGACCGGGTTCACACCTTGAGGTTTCAAAATAATACGCGGCTCTCTTTATTATGAAACCTTTGCCATCTCACCATCGCCCAAGTGTATTTTTGACTCCACGGGCTTTGTCATAACAAGCTGAATGATGAAAACTACCATCGCAATTACAAAGAATGCTGCAATGAGTGGAGTCCATATGGTCATCCAGACCATCTGAAGCAAGAAGTTCTCAAGGAGCAAGAAGAGCATAATGGGAGCCATGCATAAAATCACGGTGGCAATCTTAAGGAAATTTCTTTTTCTATAGAAGGGAGGCTTTACCCATTCTCCACCGTTATCGTGATCTTCGTCAGGATGCCAGATAAGATCACTTTCCTTATATTCGGGCTCTTTCTTTTTGCGAACTGCCGTAAAGAGGGTAAGGATTCCGATAATCAGAGCAACTATCCCAAACAAAAGACTCAAAAGCGACCACGCCTCACTGGCAGGCCCCGTAAGAGGAATCACATCGTCATCAATATTCGCCTCATTGGCAGAAGCATCTGGTTCGGGTTCTGCAGGCCTTGTTACCGATGTAGCTACGGGAGCATCAGTGGGCTCATACTCAGCTACTATGACATAGCTATTTATGCCTGCTTCCTCAACTTCGGTTTGAAATACTGCCTCGGCTGTATAGTAACCAACAGCAGAGTAGCTTTCCACTCCGCGATACACAACATGAGCATCATAGCCAACGGGAAGACCATAGGAGTCCTTTACGGGATCTGAGAACTCAACTCCAGCTCGCGTGAGGGTTACCATCTCTTGCCCTGAAGGATCAGTTGCTGAGGTGCACAAAAAATCTTGCGTATAGGGAATGGCATCAACATCGTTATTCGGCAAACCAGTGATTGTCACAACCTTATCCACTTCACGTTCAAATGTCAGGGACGCTGGCGTAAGAACAACTCCTGGTACCAAAGCTATATCTGCCATTTGCTCCGGAGTTAGGGCCCCAGAAATATTAAAGACATATGTCCTGGTGCTAGGCAGAGTCGATTCCGGCACTGCGTCTGTGACGTTTATTAGTCGGTAGCTCTTACCAAACTGCGTAACCGTACGGGGAATGTCAGGTGCAGAATCTCCTTCTGTGTAGCGGTATTCAACTGTCATGTTTTCTGGATCACCAGGCGCAGCGAACGCCTCATCCAAGGGAACGACAGCTCCAAGGCTCAAAACAAGAATCGGCAAGATGAAAAGTTTACGAATTGATCTTCCCTTATCAGGCTTCTCTTTGCGCACTTCAACCGCAACTCCTTCTGGCGCTCTCTGCCTTCTATGCACAGCAATCAGGACTATCGCCACGGCTAAGATTGCGAGGATGAGGATACTTAGCATAATTGTCTTTAGCTGATCGCCTGTGACAGGAAGAGAGAGACTCACTTGTCCTTCGTTAAACGTAACTCCCTGGTTGCGACCGTTTTGCAGGAACGAATCCTGACTTACCAAAGAATCAACATCAACGTTTTTGGTGTTCGTAGAAAATGAATCTATTTGACGCGTAAGTACAGCGTCTTGGTCGGCATCTTTCATTTCATCACCACGAGCGATGTATGCGGTCACCGAAGAAACTAAATCTGTACTTTGCAATTCCTGGGTAGCTGTAACCATATAGCTTGCCGGCGCAAGGCCTCCCGCAGCTGCTGCCTCATGCGAATGATCGTGACGCTCCTCGTTTGGAGTCCAGTTTGTGGTCTCTCCTTTTGGCAAAGCCGCTTCATGGTTGGTCTTCTCGTGTTCAGCAAGTTGTCGAATAGCAGTTCCGTAGTGAGCGGCAACTCCATTCGAGTCACGATGATGACCGTTACTGACTTCTGTGTCTGCGTTGCGCGAGGTGAAACCAACCTCAACAGCGCCATATTTGAGCATTATGTCGGTTATATAATCACCGTTCGAAAGACCAAGATTGTAGCTACCAATAGTGTCGCTCGCATAAATTGCCAGTCTTTCCCGGTTTGTAGAAGAAATGCTTCCAGCCCACAGCGTCCACCCCTCAGATGCGGGATTAGCATACACTTTGTGAGCAGATGGTGCTGGTGAACCGTGAGAAACACCTGTACCACTCTTAGTCTTAACCCAGACGTTAAAGATGCCGTCTTTGTCGCCATACACCGAAGGAGTAACGAACATTGTCACGGTAATATGCCCATGGTCTACCGCCTCAAGCGAATCGATCACATTGAGTTCATCAGCAGCGATAGAAGAAGTAGAGCGGAAGTCAAAGTTATAGAGATACTCTTCCTCGCCAATATTATCGATATGAACACCAGCAATGCTAGATTCTACCGAATGCGTTCTACCCTGAAATGCTGCAGAGGTACGTTTAATAGTATCTTTATCAACTTCGACAGAGACAACGACAGGCTTCAGATTGAGGTCGGCAACATCATTGTCGTCTTCGTCTTTGACATCAACATCGTTACCGTCTTTGTCTTTCCCCTGTTCTTCGATCTCGTTGTCTTTAGTTGTATCGTTTTTAGGGTTCTCGTCAGGAACCGAATCAACATCAGGAACTTCATTGCCATCTTTGTCTACAAGCTTAGCAATCTCTGCAGTATTGCGTAGGTTATCTGCATTTGCATCAATATTTACCTGAAGAACCACTGTAATATCTGTATACATTGAAGCGTCATATGAGCCGTCGGCATTAAGGAAGTTACCATCAAGATTACGACTAGGCTGCAAGTCGGGCGCAGCTCCTGCTGGATATTCATATACAAGAATGTCGTTTTTGACCGTCCATCCATCGTTGACTGGCTTTCCGTCTTTGTCTTTCGTGACAAAATCAAGACCAGCAGGAAGATCATCGATAATCTTCGGAACTTGAAGCTCAAGCGCACACTGGTTATAAATTCGAATGGTATAAGTCACATAATCGTCAACGGCTACACTAACTGCGTCCGAAGTTGTTCCAGACTCGGCTTGAGCAATCGAATTCAAGAGATTGTCAGAGGGGACCGTTTCTGGCTTTCCATCGCCAATTACATTATTGACATCTGAAACCCATTTACGCAGTGCAGCGTCGTACTCTATATAAGAATAGCTATTGATGAATGCAGGGGCTGCGCTATCTGCAAGCTCTTCTCCTGCTGACATAGCCTCTTCGCTTGCATAATAGCTCACAACTGCTGAAAGAGCTCCACCGGTATCGGTTACTGTCACTACCGCATAGAAGCTTGAGCT
>JBMNSJ010000001.1:0-106338 GCA_050945135.1 Raoultibacter sp. | reverse complement strand
GCATCCCTCAATGGGGAGACGCCATAGTCTGGAGTGAGTTTCACACCTCAGATCCATGGCGTCATGATTGGGACTAGTCATCAACACATTTTTTCCTATAACCCGGATATTTTTTTATACTCCAGTTTTGATGTTGCGAGTGTGACTTTGTACTAGATGAAATGCAGCGATGCCAACATAGGCTCTTAGGTAGGTTGGCCCTTCAGGAAGAGCTTTCTTGCTCACTCGGTTTCATGCAATATCGTAAAACTTGGGGCTCGCTGCCTAGAGTGCCCAGAAAATGTCTGCAGCCCAAGCCGTTGACGAACGCCTCGCGCAAAGAGTTCGTCGAAACTCATCAAATGGGCAACTCTCAAGTACAAAACTTCGTTAGCTTACTCTTTTTCTGAAATCCTGGGAGTTGTGGAAGTCGAATTCCGTCTTCAACTTACATAATGCCTGGTAATTCTTCCTCTAAGCTAAATCCTACCGTTAGCTATCGCAATTTCGTACTTCAGGAAGGTTGGAAATCTGAAGTTGGAACGGTTTACTGGCCATTTACTCCGCGCATAGGTAAGCAAGCTTGAGAATATCTGCGGCACCTAACGTAAAAGTCCAGCTTCGTTCGTTATCGGAAAAGCTAAACATTAGTTCTGGGAGTTGCAAAAATACAGCGAATAGGGGATAGGATTTGAGATAGTGCGCGATTATTCATCCTTGAACAAACTTATTTTCGCTGCCTGAAGCATATTGAGGCGATTGGCGCGAAAAAAACGCGCACTAACGAAGTTTTCATCCCGAACACCCTTTTCGCGGACATGTCTACGAAAAGGGAGCTGCTCGCACTCTCTTATCATGTATCTGCCGTCATGCCTAGCTTGACAGGCGGTGGAGTGCCAAGAGATTCGGTGTTGACACGACAGGTCTAACTGTTGAGTTCCTGGATAAGAAGTCATGCATAAACTATCGATATGCTTAGATGTGGATGTAAGATTCTATATTTAAGAAATCCCTCATGATTTGATTGCTTTATGGATTACTATGTACAGACCAGGAAATCACAAGAGATATGTAAAGATACTAAGGTGCTTATAACTTTTAATATTTCACATAAAGATAGAGACGAGGAGCGTGTATCAGCTTCATGCAAGTAGAGCTTTTGTATCATACGCCCGATCCCGAACGCGCCGTGGCTACCGCAGCGCGTCTTTGTTATGCTCCGGTCGGAGCCGCTGAACTACTCGAAACAATGTCAGATGAACGGGTCAAAAGTGTCTTGTCGACCATCATGAAGGGTGGTCACTTTTCAACGCTAGAACATGCGAGCTATACCTTCGCCGTCGACGGAGTTTCGCGCGCATTAACCCATCAGCTAGTCCGTCATCGTATTGCAAGCTTCAACCAACAAAGCCAGCGCTACGTTAGCTTTGAAACAGGGCTCGAAGTTATAAAGCCTGAAACTGTTGCAACTGATGAGGAAACTAATGCTGTGTTTGACGAGGCAATAGAGCACGCCCTCCTTGCTTACAAAAAGTTGCTCGATGCGGGGGTGCCCGCTGAAGATGCACGGTATCTTTTGCCAAACGCTGCAGAAAGCAAGATTGTTGTCACCATGAATATCAGAGAGCTTCTTCATTTCTTTGAATTACGCTGCTGCAATAGAGCGCAATGGGAAATACAAGAACTTGCAAACAGAATGCTTGAGCTGGCGCGCCCAACAGCGCCCTATATTTTCTTAGATGCTGGAGCACCTTGCATAAAAAGAGCTTGTCCGGAAGGCAAAATGACTTGTGGTAACCCGTATCCGAAGGTTCTCCGAGATTAAGGACTGATTATTGTGGCTGCCGAGCAGAATGACAACCATAAAAAAAGTGATTTAAGCAGAGCTTATACCGAGGATGGTTATCGCAAGACTCACGTTGGTGGGCAAGCCTTGCTCGAAGGAGTTATGATGCGCGGCACATACAACTGGGCTGTTGGTGTGCGCACTCCTGAAGGGGAAGTCTACACCGAAGAGCATGACTTAGCTTCCGGGCTCGAAAAAAATAAGTGGATGTATTGGCCTTTAATCCGAGGGTGTCGCGCGCTTGTAGAATCCCTAACGCTTGGCTATCGGGCCCTTGAAATTGCTACTCAACATGCTTTTGGCGATGATGACGATGAAGAACAAAATAAGAACGAGACATCACTCAAAGAGAGCAGCGAACTCGATTCGCCCGTAGCTACCGAAGAAGAAAGCGAAGCTGAACCGATTTTCGGCAAGCGAGAAATGATTATCTCTTTGATACTGGGAGTCTTTCTAGCTGTTGCATTATTCGTAGTTATTCCCGCGGTTATTACCAACCTTATCGTAGGCGAATATGATCAAAATACCGTTGTCTGGAATATAGTTGACGGAATCCTTCGTGTATTCGTTTTTGTTTTCTACTTGTGGCTTGTCGGCCGCATGAAAGATATTCAAAGGATGTTTGGCTATCACGGAGCCGAACACAAGACTATTCACTGCTATGAGCACGGCCTGGAGCTTACGCCAGAGAATGCAAAAAAGTTCCCACGCCTGCACGTTCGTTGCGGTACGGCTTTCATGATTATGGTTATGATTATTGCCATCTTTGTGTATTCAGTTACACCAATCAATAGCTTGATTGCAGCGCTGGGCGTTCCTGATGGTGCTCTCAAGCTGATTCTTGTTATTTGCGTACGCATTTTACTGCTGCCACTTATCGCTGGTATTTCATATGAGATAACCGTGAAGTGGGCAGGATCGCGCCCAGATAATCTTCTTGTAAAAATCCTTCTATGGCCTGGTATGCAGATGCAATTTCTTACAACGCGCGAGCCCGATGACAGCCAAATCGAATGCGCGATCGCTGCTATGCAGTGTGTTTTGGAGCGCGAAGAGCTTGAAGCTGGAAAGACCAAAGCGCAAGAGGATGAGCCCGAGCCTTCAGAGACGGTTGAAAAAGGGTCACCAAACGTTATTCTCTCGTAATTAGTCACCTATATCCCTCATGTTAGAATGACCAAGTGGGACTATTACCGCTGGTCATTGTTGGTGTATTCGAGGGGTTCGGGCAGCGAGGCGCTATGATATCTGTAAAGAATATTGCTAAAAACTTCGGCAAGGTTGAAGCTTTGCGCGGTGTATCGCTTGAGGTGGCAGCAGGTGAGAAGGTTGTCATTATCGGGCCCTCTGGTTCTGGGAAAAGTGTTCTTATTCGCTGTATCAATCAGCTTGAAATACCTGATTCCGGCAGCATTGTTGTTGATGGCCTCGATCTATCTGATAAGAAAATCAAGCCTCGAGATTTGGCTCAACGAGTTGCAATGGTTTTCCAGAGCTATAACCTCTACCCTCATAAAACCGTACTTGAAAATGTTACGCTCGCCCCAATAAAGGTTCTGAAAGTTGATAAACAAAGCGCCGAAGAAAATGGGCGAAAGTATCTTCAGCGTGTTGGCCTTGAAGATAAGATGGAAAAATATCCCGATCAACTTTCGGGAGGTCAACAACAGCGAGTAGCTATTGCTCGAGCTCTCAACATGCATCCAAAAATAATGTTGCTTGATGAGCCCACCAGCGCGCTTGATCCCGAGATGGTACAAGAGGTCCTCGACGTAATCAAAGACCTTGCAGAAACCAATATGACCATTGTGATGGTTACTCACGAAATGGGCTTGGCTCGAGAAGCAGCCGATAAGGTTTTGTTTATGGAAAACGGATTAGCGATTGATCAAGGAAGCCCTCACTACATCTTTGACGAGACGGATAACGAGCGTGTAAAGAGCTTCCTATCCAAGATACTGTAGGCAGGCAATATGGGCGAGGGAAAACTGATAACGCGACGGGGCTTTGTCGGTCTAGGTATTGTATCAGCCGGAAGCTTGCTCATGGGAAGTACCTTTGTTGCCTGTGCTCCTAATCCAAATATCTTGCGTGTAGGGACTAAAATCGATGTGCCTAAGTTTGGATATCAAGATCCTGAAACAGGAAGAATTGAAGGGTTTGAGGTAGATGTTGCGCATGAACTGGCTAAGCGATTAAAGGGCGATCCAGATAAACTTGAAGTCACGGGCGTTAACGTGAGTACTCGTGGTGTCATGCTCGACAATAATACTCTTGATGCGGCTCTTGCAACCTTTACTATCACTGAGGCTCGCAAAAAGAGCTACAACTTTTCTCAGCCTTACTTTACTGATTACATTGGAATCTTGGTGAAAAAAGACTCCGGTATCAAAGAGCTCTCTGATTTGGACGGAAAAGTTATTGGGGTGGCGGTAAGTGCTACCACGCGAGAAAAGCTCGGATCTGCTGGAGATGAAATCGGCATCACTATGGAATTTGCCGAGTATGCCACCTACCCAGAGATAAAAATTGCCCTTGTTACTGGGCGCGTAGATGCTTTTTCGGTCGATCGTTCTATCTTGATGGGCTACCAAGATGATTCGACGATGTTTTTGGATGTACAACTAGCTCCACAAGACTATGGAGTGGCATGCAAAAAAGATAATACAGAGCTCGCGCAGCAAATTGATACTGCTATAGGAGATATGAAAACTGACGGAACCTTAGCCGCACTTGAGAAAACGTGGGGGCTGACTCAGTATGTTTGATGCCTTTGCCCCTTACAAGTGGGAAGCCCTTTTTAATCAATGGCCAGAGATTGTTTCTGCTTTTGGAACAACGATTGCAATTTCTGTCCTTGCGCTGCTAATTGCACTTGTACTTGGAACCGTGTTTGGTCTCATCTCGGTCTCACGTTTTACTGTTTTACGTGCCCTTACTCGTGCATACGTCGAAATCGTGCAAAATGTGCCCTTGCTTCTGCAGGTCTTTATATTCTATGCAATATTTCCTTTGCTCGGTTTGCGTTTAAGCACCTTTGTTATCGGCGTTCTTGCGATTGGAATTTATCATGGTGGATATATTTCTGAGGTAGTACGCAGCGGAGTGGGTTCTATTCATCGGGGTCAGTATGAAGCGGCAAGGAGTCAGGGCTTTAGTTATTGGCAGATGATGCTTGTTGTAATTTTGCCCCAAGCCATGCGAATCATCTTGCCTCCCTTGGCCGTACAAGCCGCAAATCTTATCAAAAACACTTCAGTTCTTGCCCTCATAGCAGGCGGGGAGCTTATGTATTTCTCAAACTCGTTTGCGGGAACTACCAGCTATTACGGACCGGTATATGTAGTTGCTGCTCTACTGTATTTCATCATTTGCTTCCCTCTATCTCGTTTGGCGCTTCGCCTGGAGAAGCGCATGCTCTCAAACCGCCATGTTGCAACCGGCGATGCCAAAGAAAGCCTAGAAAAAGATGCTGTAGAAGTAACTCCAGGAAGCCACGATATTACGGGACGCGCTGCGGCAGAAAGCATGGCAGCGGGTATTCAGGTTATGAACTATACCAGCGAGATTGCTCCAGCACCTGAGGTTCCGTCACCCCGACATCCGCTTCACCATTTAAATCCTGAGGAAGCAGAAAAAGAGCAGGTACATTACTCGATGAAAGGAAAGAGAGCCTCCCTTATTGCCGATCAAATCGGAAAGGAAGCTAATCGACACACAGAAGATCACTATGACGGGATTCAGCCTGCCGCTTCGCAGAGTTCTAAGTTTGCGAGTACGAAAACACAAAGACGTAGCGCCGCAGATGCAGAATCCAAACACCTTATCGATTCGGAAAATGCGGGCACCGATGAGATTGAGGCTTCAGACGAGTCAAACCCCGAAAAAGGGGGGTGAGAAGTAGCAATGGCAGAATTATTTACGTGGATTAACTTACAATTCTTGCTTCAAGGTCTTGGAATGACGCTCTTAATCTCTGCTGCGGCAATCTTGTGCTCAATTGTGTTTGGCACCTTTATTTCTATACTCAGAACATCTACAAATCGCTTGCTGTCTGGTGTGGCAACGGTCTATATCGAGATATTTAAGAATACACCTTTGCTGTTATGGATTATGTTCACCTTCTTTGTGGCGCAACTTCCACCTATTCCAGCTGCTGTGCTTGCCTTCACTCTCTTTACGAGTGCCAGCATCGCTGAGATTGTGCGTGGAGGACTCGCCAGTGTTCCTTTCGGACAATATGAAGCGGCAAAAAGCCAAGGCTTCACCACTGTTCAAACCTACCTCCATATTATCTTGCCGCAGGCTCTTAGAAACATGATTCCGGCGCTTCTGTCCCAGTTCGTAACTACTATCAAAGATACGAGCTTTTTGTGGGGTGCGATGGCCTTGCAAGAGCTGATGGGTCGCGGCATGATTTTAATGAATAGCTATAATTCAACCGAACAGATTTTTATGATTTTTGGGATTATGGCACTTATGTATTTCATTGTGTGCTTCTCGCTTTCGCAAGCGGTACGCGCTTACCAAAAGCGTATTAATGCAGTGCGCCTTGACTAGTTTTTTGTACAGAACCATCAAATAAAAATCTATACCACTTCCTCTCTTGCTGATGGCATGAATGTGTTCTCTGGTGGCATGAAAGGGTTTAGAAAGCACCGCATGACGGCTTATGCCAAAACGCCCACGAACAGCACAAATATCAGTATCGTAGTGGATTCATAAAGTAGTATGACGCACTGGGTTTAGGGGTTTGGTGGCAGGCCGAACAACATCAAAGAACTCTTGTTTCTTTGAAAGGGCAGCAGAACGCTCATTCTAGGCCTCTGATTTGCGGTATTGCTGCAATCAAGAGCGCGTCTTACGTACTTAGATATGTTTGAAAGAAGATTCGGTGGGTTTCACTCTATGGGCTGAGTCTCGTAAGTAGGCGTATATAGACGTAGATGGTGCGCCGGAAGGAGAGCATGGTGAAAAGAACAACACAAGGAATCGCGCATAGAGGAGTTGAGGTATTTCTTCTTCTTTTTTTGACGCTGGCGCTTTCGATGAGTTTAGCGTTTACGCCCGGGGCTTTAGCTTTTGCGGAGGTTTCAGGCCAGGGTGATGAGAAAGAATCACTACCCGTAGAACAGTTGGTAGAGTCGGAAAAGAAGGCTCATCCAAACTCGATGAGAATCTTAGTGAAATTATTGATCAAAGCAAAACTGAAGGAGACGTGAGTCCGGCAGACGAGCTTTCAGCCGTAAACCCTGACTCGAAGAAAGAGGCGGTTCTAGCGACCAACGAAGTACTCTCCCAAAGCGATGTTGCCAGCGATGAGCTTGCTCCACTCGCTGGAGGAAAGATCGGGCAAGGTTCATCGGGAACGAGAAACGCCATTCTCTACGACCTTTATGACGATGGTACCTGCATCGCAGTTGGCTTCGACTACCCAACGCAAGCGAGTGGTTCTGCCTGGACGGCTATGTTTCCTGAAGATGGTCAAATTACCCTTACCGATGAGCTTTCCAGCGGAAATGGGGGTACCTATACGCTGGTAGCGATTGCTGATAACTTTAATTTTGATGAGACGAAGGGCGTGCATGTTCCCTGTACCCGAATACGAATATCTGAGACAGTTGTTTCAATCGGAGATAACGCGTTTCGTGACGCAAAAGCAGAAGTGCTAACTTTTCCAGCAACAGGTGCTTTAGAAGAAATTGGTGAATACGCGTTTTATAGCTGTTCGATAGCGAATGGAACGGGCGCACTAAATTATCAACTTGTTCTTACGAGCGGCTTAAAGACGGTTGGTGATTACGCATTCTCAGGAGATACTCGTGGTGGAATTAGCGCAACGGGCTTTAGTGGTACTCCTGTAGAAGTATGGTTGCCAAGCAGCATTGAAAATATTGGTGATTATGCTTTTGACAAATGTGGCTCGCAGTTTGATTTGAATTTTGGTTCTAACTTAGGCTATATCGGCGATAATGCCTTTGCCTATGCAAAGATTAATCCAAGCAATTCAAACCTCGTATTCCCTGATGGTCTTACCTATATAGGGGATCGGACTTTTGTGGAGATGGGTGGTGTTACCGGAACGGTAATCATTCCTGATAGCGTTACAACTATCGGAGACGAAGCCTTCTTTCGGCTTTTCGGTGCTGACGGTTTTCAGAGGCAGAAGCTAGCCGAAGTAGACGTAACTTTTCCTGACCTTCCTGGTGAAGACGTATTTTTAGATAACGATTTTTCTGGTGTAGAAACCAGCAATAATGGTGAATTGGCTCTTGGAAAGTCTGCTCGCTGGACCAATTCTACCCTCAGTGAAGCTCAAATAACCATTGAGTATGGTGAGCAATTACAAACATCTCCAGAGCTAGATGTCGTCTTTGTTCTTGATTACAGTGGGTCAATGACCTGGTCTGCAGGAGTGGAAAAGGACGGAGTGAGCTACGAATATCCCCGTATCTTTTTAATGGAAGACATCATGAATGATGCAATTGACGAATTGCTGGGCGCAAACAGTCAGGGATACGATGTCCGTCTAGGCATGGTAGGTTTTAGTGCTGATGCAGGACAAGGTGCAGAGTCCACGAACTGGAATTCAGGCGGCTTTAGCACCTCGGCAAGTGATTTGAAGGCAAACTTTACGCAGAATCCTCACGCTTCTGGAGGAACGCGCTACGCAACAGGCATAGAACAAGCAATCAATATGATTGACGCGCGCACCGATGCGGAGAAGGCGGAGCGCGAAGCCGTAATTATTTTCTTGAGCGATGGTGTCCCAAACGCTGGCTATGAAGGATTGGGTGCAGCTCAAACCTTACGTGATAAGGGCATTACCCTCTTCCCTATGGGCCTCTACATTAACGATCTTGATAAGGTTGACAGCTCCGAAAGCAGCTCACCTGAAGAGGCAGAAGCTGCTTTAAAAGCCATCTCACATGATGGACAAAGCGCCTATGTTGCCAACTCAACTGAGGCATTTGAAACTATCATGGGTGATTTGATTTTGCGAAGTGTCACGCAGATGGGCACTACCGTCGAAGATGTCATCAGTGAGTATTTCGCGGCAGCTGATATAGCAGGCAATGTAACGAATATTTCTGCATCTGCGGGAAGCTATAAACTTGACGGAGACAAGGTTACTTGGAACCTCGCGGGAGAGAAAAAGGGTATTGTTCATGAGCTCACGATTGACGTCGCATTAAAGGCTGACTATCTTAGCCAAGAAAGCTACGATGCAATTCTTCCTACCAACAACAGCCTTAAGACAATCGATGAAGAAAATGCACCAATTCTTGAAGCAAGTAATCAGCCTGAGCTGTATCGAGGGGTAGTCGAATACGTCTTTGTTAGTGCAACACCTGGAATTGAGCTTCCTAGTGAGATTAAGAACTATCTACCTGCAGCAACCAATGGCTATGCAAAAAGCACTCTAGTCAACGCTGCCGCTCCGACAGCAACAGAATATGTTGATGCGCTCAATCAAGGAACGTGGACCTTTGTAGAATGGGATAAAGACACGGTTACTGTCGGGAGTGGGGATGTCACTTTTACAGGCTCTTGGGTTTTTGTCTCGGGCTTGGCGGGTTATACCGTCAACCACTATAAGGAGACTTTAGAGGGAGACTATGAGCTTGCAGATACCGAAACGCTTTCGGCTGCGAAGAATGCTTCTGTGACTGCACAAGCAAAGGACTACGAGTACTTTATGTTTAACGAAGCTCATCCGAATCATGTTGTCACGGGCACGGTCGACGAGAATGGCGGCCTCGTTCTTAACCTCTACTATGATCTGTGTACGTATCAAATCGTGTATCGATGCAACCAATATACAGGTGGCGAGCTGCCCGTAGATCCCACCGTATATAAGATAGGTCAAACTCTCACGGTTTCTGATTGCAACACCATGGTCAAAGAGGGACATGATTTCTCCCATTGGCAGACGCAAGACGCTGGTTTTACCTACAAACCAGGAGATACGCTGAGCCACGCTACGAGCTCGAATCCCTTAGCTGGACCCGCGCTTGAAGATTATTCAGGGACCGCTCCTCATTACACCGTGTACGCCTATGCCGCATGGACACCCCAAGCAGGAGAAGAGAGCCCTGCAAGCCCCGATACTAAGGCACAAGCAAAAGCAGCAACGGGCTTGTTAAAGGCAGGGGATTCAATCAGCGCAATGGTGTTTGCTGTCTTTGGAATCTTGGCTCTCGCTGTGCTTTTAATCACGTTGATTGTTCGTCGAAAAGCCAAAGAATAGTGATGAGGGTTTTGCTTAGGTAGAAAGAGCGTTTGGAAAAGATAAGGGGCCAAAAAAGAAAGCGGCTCCTTATCTATCCCTGATATACAATAGTGAGGTTAAAAGAATCGAAGGGTCTGTAGTTTTATTCACCCACAACCGAGACAGAGCTATTGGGGTTACGTATTCTCATGCTTGGGTAAATGTGAGGAGTTCTGTTGAGAGTCGCAATTTGTGAAGACGATAAAAATCAAATTATCATACTCCGGGAGTATGTAAAAACATGGTCGAAGATGCGTGGAGTAGATGTCGAAATCCACGAGTTCGACAGTGCTGAAAGTTGTTTATTCTCGTGGACCTCAGCTGGTCTTTTCGATATTCTTTTCTTGGATATTCGACTAAAGAATATGACCGGTCTCGAGTTGGCGCGCGTTATTAGAAAGATTGATCCTGATACTCCGATTGTGTTTACAACGGCAAGTATGGAGTTTGTTTTAGACGGCTACGACGTGAATGGCATGAAGTATCTCGTTAAGCCAGTCTCTGAGAAGGACCTCTTTGCATGTCTTGATAAGGCTCAATCTCTTTTGTCTCAGCAAAAGCAAAACACCTTTCTTATTGTTACGGGAGATAAGCATATTGCTATTAAATATAGCGAAATATACTACCTTGAATCATTTGCTCATACTCTCTCTGTTCGTACGACAAGAGGTGAGTTTCGATTTCGCAAAAAGATTGAAGATGCCGAGGCAGAGCTTGCGGAGTTCGGGCAATTTGTTCGAGTGCATCGATCTTATATCGTGAATCTCGACTTTGTGAGTGGGCTCGAGAAGGGTTCTGCCACTTTTGAGGATGGAACTGTTTTACCTGTGAGCAGGAACCGCTGGAGAGAAACAAGCGCAGCATTTGTTGAATATCACACGAAAAAGTTGTAGCTATAAAGCAGTGAGAAGTGCGGGTTTTTTTTAGGGGTGAGTGTTTATCGATAATACAACTGTGCCACCAATGGAATTGGTAGCAACTGACTACTTCTTTTTGGTCGTTGCGGCAGCTTTAACGATTCTTACCTACGCATCGATTCTTTTTGTCTTAAATACTAAATTCGCTAGAAAGCGATCGCGTGCAGCAAATGCCTTCGGTATTGCACTTACCGTATTTCTCTTTCTCGTGGCTTTAGTGATATTACCCACACTTCCCGTACTCTATAATTCCTTACTCATAGTAGCGTTTGGGGCCATTCTTTACGGATACCTGTTGGTTTTCAGGGAAGGGAAAAATCTCCTCAAGCTATTCTGGCTCTTCGTCATCTTGGTATTTTTCGCCATTGTTCAAACGGCAACATCTGCCTTTTCTCTTGTGTTTTTTGGCACGGTTTATACAGGGACACTCTCATTGCCAGCTCAAACGCTCATATCTCTTTTTACAGCAGTGATGATGTTTATCACCTGCTTCATTCTTGTGCGTAAAAGGAGAAGAGCAACAGAAATGCCGCCTTTGGTAACCTTTGTTCTCGTGTTAGTTCCTGCACTTTCATGCATAGTGCTGCTGTTCTGGGCTGATAGTATTTTTATTGCGCCAGATGCTGATCATGCCTTTGCTATGTTCCAATTTCTAGGAGCACTTGCGCTAGCCTTAATAAACTACGCGGTTTTTATCTTGTATGAATATATGACAGACGAATCGGAAAAAAGCCTCGAACAACAGGCTCGTATTCAGCGGGCAGAACTCTCCGCAGTGCATTATGGCGAATTGCAGGCGCTTTACCACGAAACGCGCGAGTGGCGTCACGACTATCTGAATCATCTGACCGTCATAGAAGGACTGCTTGGTATTGAAAACTACGCTCGTCTTGATGAATATCTACAAGAGCTCAAAGGAGCCGCAAAAAAGATGAGTTTTCGCGTGAGTAGCGGAAACGAAGCTATCGACGCAATTATAAATACCAAGATTTCACGTGCAGAAGCAGAAGGGATTGAGTTCGAGTCTGTAGTGACGCTCGATCTTTCTTCGCTGCAAATGACTTCGGTAGAATTAGCTTCTCTTTTTGGAAACCTTATCGATAATGCAATCGAAGCGTGCCAGCGTGTTGAGGATGTCGATGCTCAGAGAAAGATTGTGTTTAAGATAACGAAAGTAAACAATCAGGTTTGTATCTATGTAATGAATAGCACGCCGCCTCTTAAGCTCTTGCCGGGCGAAAAACTCAAAAGCTCAAAGAAGCGCGGTGATCACGGAATTGGATTGTCTCGTATCGATTCGATAGTGGAGTCATACGGTGGAATGGTTCAACGAAAGATTGATGGCAATTCTTTTGAGACTTTTGTCCTGCTCCCCTTAAACGAATAATACATGTTGGGCAGGTTTCGCTTGATAGGGGATTTGAAGACCAGAGACTGGCAAGGTCTTGGTTGATCTCGTTAGAAAAACTTCCAAAAGCGAAGCAAGACAGGCTCGATGCTTTCTTGCTTTTAATACGGTCGCCGCCGGTGCTGTGTTGAAATACTACGATTATATGCGTCTTGGAGGGTCGAATGCTGGTGTTTTGAGTTCCGTGATTCGACGGCTTCCTTATTAAGTAGGGTACGTGATAGTTGCATATCGAGCAGTATTTCATTGAATCCTCGCTGAATTATCTCTGAATCCGTACGGAGTCTTCATATTGAATACACAGTGAAATGTGAAGGAAGCCCGAAGACATCCAAGAATCATATGTTGTGCTGAACGGATTTCGTGTATGCTTACAAACTGTTGCTACTTGCAATGACGTATCCCCGCACACGTTAATAAAACTTGGGGCACCGTGTGAAAGATGAGACCAGTTCAGCTGGTCGCTAGAGATGAGGAGGACCGCGTGAAACTGGTTGTAACCGAGAAGAACATCGCGGCGCAAAAGATCGCTGATCTCCTGGGAACAGGAAAACCAAAGAGCGACAAAGTGTATTCAATTCCCGTCTATCGCTTTGAAAGAGATGGCGAAGAATGGGTCACAATAGGGTTGAAGGGTCACATTCTGGCTCCTGATTTCACTCCCAATCTTACCTACAAAAAATCTAAGGGATGGCAAGGAGTTACTGCTGATGGCGAAGCGGTCCCCGCGACACTGCCCCCGGGCTTGCCAAAACCACCCTTCAAAAAGAAGAAGCCGTTTACTCCTGATGGAGTCGAGCTTGGGGCGTGGAAGATGGAAGCTTTGCCCTATCTCATTTACTCGCCTATAGAAAAGCTTCCGAAAGAAAAAGAGATTATTCGCTCGCTTAAAAACCTTGCTAAAAAGGCCGATTCGGTTATTATCGCAACCGACTTCGATCGCGAGGGTGAGTTAATTGGCTCAGATGCGCTCAGCTGTATTACTGAGGTTAATGATACGGCTCCCGTGTCTCGCGCTCGTTATTCGGCGATTACTAAAGAAGAGATCGAGACTGCTTTTGAGAACTTGGTAGATCTTGACACGAACCTTGCAAGCGCCGGCGAATCTCGTCAGGATATCGATTTGATATGGGGCGCAGTTCTCACACGCTATCTTACTTTGGTAAAATTTGCTGGATATGGAAACGTGCGTTCATCGGGTCGCGTACAAACACCAACTCTTGCCTTGATTGTCGCCCGAGAACGAGAGCGTCTTGCCTTCGTACCTGAGGATTATTGGGTTATCAGAGGTAGTTTTGGCGAAGGAGAGAATCAATTTGAGGCGGGGCATGAAACGGCACGCTTCAAGATTGAGGCTGAAGCCGAAAAGGCAATGGCTCGCATAGAGGGCAAAACAAGTGCCCAGGTTGTCTCGATTGAGAAGAAGAAGCGCACCATCAAGCCGCCTACTCCTTTTAATACTACTTCGCTCATGACTGCAGCTGCAGCTGAAGGAATCAGTCCAGCGCGCACCATGCGTATTGCTGAAAGCCTGTATATGGATGGTTATATTAGCTATCCTCGTGTAGATAATACGGTATACCCCGCGTCGCTTGGTTTAGAAAGCCTGGTTAAGCGGCTTTCTGGAAACCCCGCGTATTCTGAGCACTGTAGCGCACTTCTTTCTAAGGGTAAGCTTACAGCAACGCGAGGTAAGAAAGAAACCACTGACCATCCACCTATTCATCCTACTAATTTGGCAACTCCTGACGATCTTCCGGCAGCTGAGTTTAAACTCTACAATCTTGTTGCTCGTCGTTTCTTGGCAACGCTTTCAGACTCGGCGGTCGTTGAAGGAACGAAGACCAGCCTGGATGTTGGGGGAGAGATATTTATTGGGCGAGGCGATGTGTTAGTTACGCAAGGCTATCGTGCGATTTATCCCTATGGACTCAAAAAAGACGAGCAGTTGCCCGCTTTAAGCGAAGGCCAAACTATTGCCTTTGGAGGCGCAACGTGTACGCATAAGCAGACTGAGCCCCCTGCCCGGTATTCGCAAGGAAAGCTCATCCAGGAGATGGAAAAGCTTGGACTTGGAACGAAGTCTACGCGCCACTCTATAATCGAGCGTTTGTATACCGTTAAGTATGTGCAAAACGATCCTATTGAACCTTCACAGCTTGGGATTGCTGTGTGTGATGCACTCGACAAGTTTGCCCCGCACATCACTCATCCCGAAATGACAGCAGAGCTTGAAAGCGAGATGGATAACATCGCTTCAGGCAATATCTCAAAAGAAGAAGTGGTCACAAACTCTCGAAATCTGCTTTCGAAAGAGCTTGAAAACCTGCTCCCTCATTCTGAAGAAGTGAAGGAAGCCTTGGCTGATGCTGTTGCTGCTGATGCTTATGTCGGCCCTTGTCCGAAATGCGGCAAAGATCTTCAATTACGTGCCTCAGCGAAAACGCGCTCAATGTTTATAGGTTGTGCAGGTTGGCCTGATTGCGATGTAACGTATCCTTTACCAAAGGGAAGAGTTGAATCGCAAGATGAGCCCTGTCCGACCTGCGGAATGCCCCAGATTAAAGTGACAGCTTTTCGTTCAAAGCCTCGGCTCGCTTGCATCGATCCGCTGTGCCCTACCAATGTTGAGCCCGATCTTGAGGTTGGCATCTGCCCGACATGCAAGGAGAAGGGCAAGACGGCCAAGCTTATCGCCCAGAAAAACCCTCGCACCTTAAAGCGTTTTATTCGCTGCGAGAATTACGATGAGTGCGAGACTGGCTACCCGCTTCCGCAAGTGGGTAAATTAACAGCTACCGAAGAGACCTGCGAGGATTGCGGAGCCCCTATGGTTATTGTGACTACCAATCGTGGGCCATGGAAGCTTTGTCCAAACTTCAACTGTCCAGGAAAAGCTGCTGCTGAAGAAGCAAAGGCAGCAAAGGCAGCTCAGAAAAAGCCAGCAAAAAAGACAACAGCACGTAAAAAGGCTGCACCCAAAAAAGCGGCAGCAAAAAAATAATTAGAAAGACGCGCGAGAGATTATTTGAAGGAGAAGGCATGTCTAAAGTAAGCATAGTTGGAGCAGGAAATGTTGGAGCCACAGCAGCTCATTGTATTGCAGCAAAGAATCTAGCAGATGTGGTACTGATTGATGTCGCAGAGGGTCTCTCTCAAGGAAAAGCCCTTGACATGATGCATATGAGGTCTGTTGAAGGGTTTACTTCAAAAGTTGAAGGAACTAACGACTATGCTGATACTGCCGGTTCTGACATTGTCGTTATCACCGCGGGCATCGCTCGAAAGCCCGGTATGACACGCGAAGACCTGCTCGAGGTGAATGCCAAGATAATGTCATCCGTTATTGATGAGGCTCTTGTTCATTCTCCTGATGCTATTTATATTTGTGTGACAAACCCACTCGACGTTATGACTTCTCTCGCTTACAAGAAATCGGGTCTTCCAGCTCATCGCCTGATGGGAATGGGTGGAGTTCTTGATTCGTCACGTCTTTCTTTTGCAGTATGTGAGCGTCTTGGCTGCATGCCTCAAGATGTTGAAGCTTGGGCGCTTGGTGCTCACGGCGAAGGAATGGTTTGCTGGCCGCGCTTTACTACCGTTAAAGGTACACCCATCACTGAGCTTATGAGTGAAGAGGATGTGCAGGCAGTTGTTGAACGTACGGTTAAGGGTGGCGCCGAAGTGGTTGCGCACCTCAAAACCGGTTCAGCCTACTATGCCCCCGGCGCCTCGATTGCCAAAATGGTTGAAGCAATCCTGCTCGATACTCATGAGGTACTGAGCGTTTGTGCGCATATCGATGGGCAATATGGCATCGAAGATTTGTATATGAATATACCGACTCGTCTTGGAAGAAGTGGAGTCGAAGAAATTATTGAGTTTGACTTGAATGCTGCCGAGCTTGAAGCCTTGCGTGCATCTGCGGCAAGTGTGGCAGCAGGATTGAAAAACCTGTAAACCAAAAGCTGTGCCAGTCAAGCGAAGAGCAGCGCTGCCCGAGTAGGATGAACGAGAGATACATGAAGACGATTGAAGCTCAACATATAGCGAATCTCGTGGAAGAAGCTATACCTCGGCTTGCCTTTGAGCTCCCGGCTGATGTGCTCTGCGCTCTTCAGGCTTCAAGAGAGCGCGAAACATCACTACATGCACAAACGGTTCTCGACCATCTTATAGAGAATGCAAAAATTGCATCTGAGGACCAGGTTCCAATTTGTCAAGACACCGGAACAGTATGGGTGTGCCTTGAAGTAGGACCCGACATTGAAATACCGAGTGATGTATTCTTGGGCGTGAATGCGGCGGTGGCGCGTGCATACGAACGTGCTCGTCTTCGAAAGTCGTTGGTGCGAGATTCACTCCTCGATCGTACGAATACAGGAGATAATACCCCAGCATTTTGCGAGTTGTATCTGAGCGAAAAGCCAGGAGCACGTCTGCATCTCATGCTAAAGGGAGGCGGATCCGATAATGCAAGTCGCGTGGTTATGTTAACACCAGCTTCAGGTAAGCAAGGAATCATCGACGAGCTTTTAACCTGCGTTAAAGAAAAGGCAGCAAACGCCTGCGCTCCCGTCGTCATTGGCATTGGTGTGGGGGCAAGTTTTGACAAAGTTGGCGGACTTGCAAAACGAGCTTTGATGCGAAAAATCGATGAAGTGAACGAGAATCCAGAACTTGCTGTCCTAGAAGAAGAGCTGTGTGCCCTGGTAAACGCAAGTGGCGCTGGTCCAGGAGGACTTGGGGGCTACGCGACTGCTTTAGCCGTTAAAATAAATACAGCTCCGTCTCATATCGCAGCACTTCCGCTTGCAATCAATATGGGTTGTTCTGCTATGAGGAGGGAAACAATTGAGCTCTAAATCTCTCACACTTCCTCTATCGAAAGCCGAACTCGCGCAATTACGAGCAGGAGATGTATGTGTTTTATCAGGCCCGATGTATACCCTACGCGATGCGGGCCATGCTAAACTTTTGGAAGAGCTCGAAAGCCAAGGCAGCTTGCCCTATGGACTCGAAGGTCAAGCTATCTTCTATGCGGGTCCAACGCCTGCTGCTGCACAACGGCCTTTCGGTGCGATTGGTCCCACAACGGCTTCGCGAATGGACTTTGCCGCGCCGAGACTTTATCGGGCAGGAATTGTGGCAACAATCGGAAAAGGTAAGCGAAGCAAAGAAGTAGCGAAAGCTTGTATTGAAACGGGCTCGGTATACTTTGTTGCGACTGGTGGTGCAGCTGCTTTTCTCGCGAAGTGCATAGAAAGTTCGGACACCTTGGCGTATCATGGTTTAGGTACTGAAGCACTTCGAAAAATTGAAGTCCGTGAATTCCCGGTTTTTGTCGGGATTGACAGTTTGGGTAATGATATTTATTCGCGTGATTAATTGTTTTTGACCACGCGTTTTCTTGTAAAGGATTACTTGGTCTCATGGTAGATGAGAGCGAACAGAGCAGGGTTGCTCACCCTGGAGTATTCATAAGCTTTGAAGGTGGAGAGGGTGCGGGCAAATCGACGCACATTCGCTTCTTAGCAGAATCACTAGAACATGAAGGCTACGAGGTCTTATGTCTGCGTGAGCCGGGTGGCACACTCATCGGAGAAAGCTTACGCGAGCTCGTTCTTGATCCTGCTCATGGCGAAATGACTGATGAAGCCGAGCTGCTTATTTATGAGGCTGCACGCGCTCAAATAGTTTCCGAGGTTATCAAGCCGGCGCTTGCCAAATCATGCGTGGTTTTATGCGATCGTTTTTTTGATTCAACGGTTGCTTATCAGGTATATGGACGAGGATTAAGCGCAGATTTCGTTCGTGAAGCCAACCGCTTTGCCTCCCAGGGATTACAGCCTGACAGAACTATTCTGCTGACCTGCGGAGAAGCAGGACAAATAGGATTAGAAAGAGCCACACAGCATAGCGCAGCTGATCGTCTCGAGCTCGCTGGTGATGATTTCCATACGCGGGTAAACGAAGGGTTCGTAAAAATTGCCCAGGAAAACCCAGAGCGTATCATGCTTGTCGCTTCCTCAGATAAGAAATCTCAAACTGCTCGCGCGGTTTTTGCAGCATTGTCTGATATTTTTTCTTGGATGGCTGATGAAGAGCACACACAAGATGCTTACTTCTCTCGCCTCGACACTGATTCGCAAGGATAAGCATGGCAGATGTCTTTGAGGGAATATATGGTCAACCGCAGGTAAGGGAGTTTCTTCGTGCTAGTATCGGAGGCGCAAAGGTAAGCCACGCATACCTTTTTACTGGGCCAACTGGTTCGAACAAAACCATGGCTGCTTACGCTTTTGCACAAGCAATACTCTGTCCAGAAAGCGGGTGTCAAGAGTGCGATTGCTGTAGGCGCGTTATGAGTAAAAAGCACCCTGATGTACGCTACTTTGCTCCCGAAGGTTCGGGAGGTTATTTGGTTGATCAGGTGAGAAACATCGTTTCCGACACCGTGCTTGCTCCTATTCAAGCTGATAAAAAGGTATATATTCTTGATCGTGTTGATTTGTTCGGCGTCCAAGCCGCAAATGCATTCCTAAAAACGCTAGAAGAAGCACCCGAAAACGTGGTATTCATCCTTTTGGGGCGCACGCGAGAGAGCGTGTTACCTACCATAGTTTCTCGATGTCAGGTTGTTCCTTTTAGGCACATACCAGCAAGCGAAGCCGCCGAGATTCTTATGCAAAACAGCGGGGCATCACGCGTCTCTGCCAATATTGCTATCCAGGCTTGTGGTGGATCAATTACCAAGGCATCAGAGTTTCTTCGCTCAAATGAAAGGATGAATTTCCGTTCATATGTGTTAGAGGTAATGGCTTCATTAAGACTTGCTGATGATTGGGACATCTTGGGCTACGCCCAAGATCTTGTCGTACGCACAAAGGCACCACTCGATACGATACGTGCTGCTCAGGAGCAAGAACTTGCAGAAACCGCAGATTTTCTTGCAAAATCCGCCTTGCGTCAAATAGAAGTTCGCAATAAACGTGTTTTAAGCGCAACAACCTCTGAATCGTTGCGTCAGACGATTGCGATAATCCGTTCGTGGCTTCGTGACGTTATGATGGTATGTGCAGGTAAAACAGAATTGGTAATCAATGAAGATAGCATGCAGACTATAGTTGAAGCGGCTAAAGGAACAAGCGAGGCTCGTATCGCCGCTGCGCTTCAAGCGTGTAAAACGGCGGACGAGGCAATTTCGTACAATGTCTCTCCTGAAACCTGCATCGACGCTTTATTATTTGAGATAAGAGAGGGCTTATATGGTTCGAATAGCACCGATAAAGCTGCAGTATAACCCGAAAACTTTATGGTTTGACCCGGATGGTCTTGATATTAAGCAAGGCGATGCCGTTGTAGTAAACACTATGAGGGGCATCGAATTTGGACATGCCACAAAAGATGTGTTTGAGGCAGAAGAAGCTGATGTTAAAAAGCTTAAGAGCGAACTTAAAAAAGTTAAGAGGATAGCAACTCCTCAAGACGAAGAACGAGCTCTTGAGATGGAAAAACGCTCCCAAGAAGCTTTGCCAGTTTTCAAAGAAATGGCAGCAGAAGCAAGCAAGGACATGCGTCCGGTTTCGGTTGAGTTTCTGCTCGACGGCGATAAGGCGGTCTTTTATTTTGAGGCTGAAGAGCGCGTTGATTTTCGTGATTTAGTACGAAAGCTTGCCGCCCATTTTCATGTGCGCATCGATATGCGTCAGATTGGTGTTCGAGATGAGGCACGCATCATTGGAGGTCTTGGCCATTGTGGGCAAGAGCTGTGCTGCAAGCGATTGGGAGGCGAGTTTAATCCTGTCTCTATCCGTATGGCAAAAGAACAAGATCTCTCGCTCAATCCCCAAAAGATTTCTGGGGTTTGCGGTCGCTTAATGTGTTGTTTGCGCTACGAGTTTGATGCGTATAAAGATTTCAAAGACCGTGCCCCAAAGATGAACGCAAAGATAGAAACTCCAGAAGGAATTGCAAAGGTAATCGACCTAAACGTTCCGAAAGAGATCATCACCTTACTTCTCGATGATGATAAGAAAGTTAAAATTCCTCTTAACGAAATGGAATCTGCAAACCCAGGTGAGCGTCCCACAAAGGTTAACAAGCTTGCCTTTGAGCAGTTTGCGAATCAGAACATTCTTGATACCTTTGACTCGGTTATTTTTTCTCAGTCAAGCAGCGATTCGTCTTCAGGCGCTCAGTCAAAGGGCGACCAGAAACGTTCATCTAAAGGAGCAAAGAAGGGCAAGACTGAGGAGTCGGCACGAAAGCCACGTCGTCGCACAAAGGTAGCCAAGGATGCTTCTTCCGAAGAGGCGGCAGCCGAGAAGACGAGCAAGCCATCTAAAAGGTCGCGTAATCAACGTTCAAAGAAACAGAATCAACCAGGCGATACTTCTCAGCAGGCAAAGCGAAATAATGATAAGCCTCGCAACCAAGGAAAAAAACAAGGACCTGAGCGCAGCCAAAGCTCATCAGGTCCTCGACCAGGACAGCGTTCTTCGGGTCTTCGTAAAGAGGGCGAAAAGCCTCAACAGTCTAAGCCGAAAAACGCAAGCTCGGCAAACCAGCAGCCAGCTCGTGAAGGAGGGGAGCGTCGCAAGACGCGTCGTCGCAGTCATAAGGCTAATGCAGACAGCTCTGGAGGAAGCAATGAATCATAAGGGAACGGCGCTTGTTACCGATTTATATCAGCTCACCATGGCCCAGGGGTATTGGGAAAATGGTAAAGAGAATGAACAAGCCTGTTTCCACATGTATTTTCGCGAGAATCCTTTCAAGGGGGGATTTGCTATTGCCTGTGGCATGGCCCAACTTGCTGAAATTATTGAAGAGTTCCATTTTTCAAGCAGCGATATCGAATATCTATCGAGCCTTGAAGCTCCAGGTGGAGGAAGACTTTTTAAAGAAGAATTCCTTAAATATCTGTTGAACTTTGAGCTTCGGGTAGATGTTGATGCGGTCCGAGAGGGAACGGTAGTGTTTCCGAACGAGCCTTTAGTTCGTGTGGTTGGGCCTATTATGCATTGCCAGCTTCTCGAAACAGCACTACTGAACTGCGTTAATTTTGAAACCCTTATAGCCACAAAAGCTGCGCGCGTGTGTCATGTTGCTCAGCTGCCTGTGATGGAATTTGGTTTGCGTCGTGCACAAGGTGCAGGCGGCGGCATGTGGGCCTCTCGATCTGCTGTTGTGGGAGGATGTGCTTCAACATCAAACGTTTTGGCTGGTAAGCTCTATAATATTCCCGTTTCAGGAACCCATGCTCATTCGTGGGTTATGGCTTTCGACGACGAAATTGAAGCCTTTAGAGCTTATGCACGCGCCATGCCCAAAAACTGTGTGCTCCTGGTAGATACCTATGATGCCTTGCAAGGGGTAAAAAATGCCATTACCGTAGGTATCGAAATGCGCGATTGTGGAGAAAAGCTTGCGGGAATTCGAATAGATTCGGGCGACTTAGCTTGGCTTTCAAAAATGGCACGTGCCATGCTCGATGATGCTGGGCTTAAAGAATGTGGCATTGTTTTGTCGAATGACCTGGATGAATACACGATTCAGTCTTTGCGCGACCAAGGTGCCTGCGCTACGTCGTATGGAGTTGGAACCAAACTCGCCACTGCCTACGATCAGCCAACCCTTGGTGGAATCTATAAGCTTTCCGCCTTAAAGCCAGAAGGTTCAGAAGTGTGGCAGGATTGCCTCAAGGTGTCAGAGCAAGCATCAAAAATGACGGTCCCAGGAATTCTTGATACCCGACGCTACTATCACGAAAATGGTCTCATAGCAGGCGATATGGTGTTCGATACGGTGGCTGGCGTTGATAAGCGAGAGCGAATTATTGATCCTGAAAGCGAGTTGCGCCAAAAGTCTTTATTCGGAAAACGCTGGGAGACCCTCCTGCAGCCTTTGGCTCGAGAGGGTGTTACTCAGCTGCCTGAAGAATTCTGCGATGCTCTTGTGGCGCGTAGTTATGCAGCGTCTCAGATAGAGACTCTCGATGAGACACAAAAGCGCATGCTAAATCCTCATAGCTATCCGGTTGGCTTAGAATGTGGTCTTTTTGAACGCCGACGTAATCTAGTTGTGAAACTCCGTGCTTTTCAGTAGCTTTAATGTGTCACACTTATACGTAGGTAGTAAAGTAGCTGTTTGCATGTTTTAGGATGAGAAAGAGAGAATGTCGTGATAAAAATCGTTACCGATTCGGTTACCTCAATACCACCTGACATGCTTGAAGCGAAACCTATTCAAATAGCTACGCTCTATGTCAATCGTGATGGTGAAGAGTATGTTGATCAGACCATGGATGTAGACGCCTTTTATTCAGAGATTTATGAGATGGCGGATAACATCCCAACATCAAGTCAGCCTTCTCAGAAGTATTTGGAAGAGAGCTTTGAAAAGATTGCGAAAGATGGAGACGAGCTTTTAGGAATATTCCTTTCATCGGGTCTTTCGGGAACTATAGAGGGTGCGCTACGAGCTGCACGCGCGGTAAAAGAACGTATACCGAGTTTCTCTTTTGCCTTAATAGATTCTTGTTCTTGTGGCTTTGATGAGGCTTTTCCCGTTCTTGACGCCGCCGAGTTTGCTCAAACGGACATGAGTCTGAGCGAGTGTGCAAAAAAGACGGTTGAGCGTATTATGGCAACAAGGTTTTTGTTCACTCCTGAAAATCTTACCTTCCTCCACAAAGGAGGTCGCATTGGAAGCGCGGCTACTTTGGTAGGAAACCTTGTTAAACTCTCACCTATTCTTACTGTTGTTGAGGGAAAGGTTGAGACTGTAGCTAAAATCAGGCATCGAAAAAAAGCCCTTGAAAGAATCGTAACCGAGTTTAAAAGCGATATTGAATCTTATGGGTTCAAGCATATTGTGGTGCACTATATTGGCGACAAGACGCCCGCACTGGAATGGGCGAAAAATACGATAGAGCCTTTGGTGGAGCGAAGTGTTCGAGTAATTCCAGTCAGTCCTGTTATTGGAGTACATGTTGGTCCTGCGGTTGGTATCTCTTACGAGTGTGAGCGACCGATGCCCCACAAGTTTCCAAACAACCCTCCCCAGATAATCTACACTCAGTAACCGAGTTTGATTACGCGTAATGAAAGGTGATGCGGTCCATATATGAAATCGACACCCCAATGCAATTTAATAATCGACTCATGTTGTGACCTTCCTTTTGAGGTGGTTGATCGACCCGGGGTTGAATTGCTCGAGTTTCCTTATATGACGAGCAATGGGCAGTATCTTGATGATTTGTACCAGTCAAGAACTGCAAATGAGTTTTATCAAGGAATGCGTGAAGGTGAGCAGCCTTCGACTTCTCAAATATCGGTTCCAACCTTGCAGTCTGCCTTTCAGCGCGCTGTTGATTCCGGCGTTCCGACTGTGTTTCTGTGCTTCTCAAGTGGGCTTTCGGGAACTTTTGATGCGGCAGAGATGGTCATGAATCAGGTTAAGGAAGAAAACCCTGGCAGTGAGCTCTATATTGTCGACACTCGTTTAGCTTCGGTTGCAGAAGCACTCTTGGTGTATGAGGCTATCCGGCAACGCGATAGGGGATTGACCGCCCAAGAGCTTGTAAAGTGGGCATCGGAGGCGCGTTATTTTGTGGATGCCGAGTTTATGGTGGACGATCTAGAATCGCTTCGCCGCGGAGGACGCATTCCTTCTTCAGTTGCTTATGCAGGGTCAAAACTCGATGTAAAGCCCTTGCTTTCTATCGACACTGACGGAAAGCTTGCTCTTGTTGGCGTAGCTCGAGGAAGAAAAAAAGGCATCAAGCAACTTGCCGAATACTATCAAAAGCGGGTGGCTCAAGCAGGTCTTGGTCAGTGTGTGGTTATCGGACATGCGGATTGTTCCAAAGATGCCTCAAAGCTCAAAGATGCTTTAACAAAAATCGACGAAAATATATTGTTCCTAGAAAGCTATATCGGTCCTGTAATTGGATCACACGTAGGACCGGATATGATTGCTGTGGTCTTTTGGGGCTCAGATAAACGCGAAGAATTATCGGTTGCGGATAAAATCGCTCGTAAGGTCAAAGGCGAATAGCTGGTTGGAGGCGTAAGCTTGTTATGGTGAAGTCATTTGTGTTTGTTGGCAATACCGAGGTTGGCGAAATAATCAGCGAGAGGCTTTTGAAGTGTGGATTTCGTGCTGCCTATTCTGCTGACAGCGCAGAAGCCATAATCATTTATTGTGAGTCTCAGACAGATCTTGAGGATGTGTTCTTCGATTCGGCCGGACTTGTACAGTCCGCGACACCGGGTACTTTTTTAATAAACCTGAGTGCCTCTACTCCTGGTTTCGCGCGTGAGCTTGACGCGGTGTCTCTGGTTAGCGATTTGTACTCCATAGAAGCACCCTTGCTGGTTAAAGATCCCCTTGCTGAACGTGCTTTTTCTGATGCAGATAATCTTAGTTGTTTTGTTGCGGGCGAATCTGAGCGAATCGACGCAATAAAGCCTTTGCTTGAAGCTATATGTTCCGACGTGAGAATAACGGGATCTTCGGGTTCTGCTCAGCTTGCTCATGCAGGAATGACAATACTTCGTTCAGCCCAGTTGGTTGCAGGTATCGAGCTTGAAGCTATGTATAAAGCGCTTTCTCAGCCCAGCGATGCCGCAATACTAGCTGCATATGAGCTGGGCATCATAAAGCAGCAGGGAGTACGTCTTCACAACGCTATAAAGAACGAACTTTTTGAAGGCGAGTACACGGCAGCAATGTGGATGGCGGACTTAAGTGCTGCTCTTATGACTGCTGATGATTGTGAACTCATCTTACCCGGAACAGAATCATGCTTACATCTGCTCGAGCTTCTCGTGGTGGTGGGTGGTGCTTCAATGTCTACGGCAGCCCTGAGCCTAGTGTATGGTGAAGAAGCTCAATGTGCTAAGCATGGGCTCGATTGGACGCGTGCAGAGCAGGCTTACGCCGAAGACGAGCACGAGCACCACGATGACTGCGATTGTGGTCACACGCACAACCACGACGATTTGTCCGGCGGGTT
Source organism: Raoultibacter sp. (assembly GCA_050945135.1). Taxonomy (GTDB): domain Bacteria; phylum Actinomycetota; class Coriobacteriia; order Coriobacteriales; family Eggerthellaceae; genus WRIS01. The sequence goes on along the minus strand of JBMNSJ010000001.1, from coordinate 80,892 downwards.
TAGCGCGTATTCCGCCAACTAGCATTGTTGTCAGAGTATTCTGCTAGCTCGCCCTTGCTTGAGGCATGCTGTTTTGTTCATGCTGTCTTTACTCTTGCGCGGGTAGGGAGAAGGAGGCAAAGAACTCCTGCTTGGAAATGAGCGTATCGGGGTGGGTGCCTTGGGCAAGGTGTTTTGGTGGAGAAGAGACGCTTTCATGCATTTCGACGATATTTCTCCAAAAACGCTTGGGCATAAATTGCCTGCGTAGCTCGGGGTTATATCGCGATTCAACGGCGATAGTATGGTAAAAGGTTTTCCATGCATGCTGCATGATGAAATCATCCTCAGAGCGCGCTGGAAGTGTAATAGAGTCGGTTTTAACCAAATACCAATCCGCTCCTTCGTACACGCCTGCGAGGTGGTGGACTTCATCATAAATGAGAAAAGCTTGTGTGTTAAAGCGACCTACAAACCAATCCATGATGAGGGGAAGAATTGAGGCGTTTGGGTTGCAGCGAGCAAACCATACATCACCTTCAAGATGTTCAAAGCGGAGAAATTGCATCCAGCGATGACGCTCGTTATGAACGGCACGGTTTTCCTTAATGAGGGGAGCAACCGCTGGGTGCATGACCTCAGACAAAGCACCACCTTGTTGTTCTTTAGTGCACAAACCTCCGCAGCTCATTTTGCGTGAACATTTTGAGCAATCCATAGGCTTGTTCTTTTTTAGCGCATAGCGCAGAAATCGATAAATGATAGTGCCAATGTCGGGGTTGTCGGATAGCGAAGTGCTCTTAATAGCTTCGAAGGTGACTGGACCGCACCTGAGACAAATGCCTTTTTGGACGCGTAGCGCGTGTTCGACGCTCGTCTCGATTTCGCGGATTGTGTGCCCAAGACGAGGCTGTAGCTTGTTTCCCCTTACGATATCGGAAGGGACTACGCGCTCGTAGTAGGCAGTAAAAACAGCGCTTAGGAGCCCTTCAAGGCTTCCGTCATACACAAAGACCGTTTCTTCGAAATCTTGCATGAGCTTATGAGAGCGCAGCGGCAAACGCTTGTTGTTGGCGGACGAGTTTCGTTTCGTTTATGGGCACTTCAGAACAAGACATATCGGTGGTTTTTCTCGAGTGATGAGCTTTTGGCAGCGCCTTGCTTTGAGAGGGGCTGCAATCAATTATGCTAAAAGCCTCTTCGGGGCTACGTGCGGTATTGGAGCTAAAAAGGCGCGAGCTGGTTTCTCCGCTACTTTCAAAGAGTGACATTTGGCCGGGGATTGCTTTGTCTGCACGCCTTCCATGACGTCCGCCATTGATGGGAGCCGCTAATTGAGCACGTAGAGCGCTGCGGGAAAAATCAATGCCACTTCCTGCGTAGCTTCCATTGCAGGTGATGAAATAGCGAGCTCTTTTATAGGCTATGCCGAGTTTTCGTAGTTCGGGCTCTCGAAGAGTGGTGGTGCGTCGTGCAACGAGGATGGATTTTGCTCCGGTAACTCCAATACCGGGGACTCTCAATAATAGATCGTATGAAGCGGTATTTACCTCAACCGGAAAAACGTCAAGATTGTTGAGCGCCCAGTTTGCTTTTGGGTCAAGTTCTGGATCGAGGAAGGGATTGTCTTCAGTGATTATTTCGTTTACATCGAATCGATAAAAGCGCATGAGCCAATCAGCTTGGTAGAGCCGATGCTCGCGATTGAGCTGAATTGCATCCGAATTTGGCAGAAGTGAATCACGGTTGACGGGAAGATAAGCGCTAAAAAAGACGCGTTTCATCTCAAGATTTTTGTAGAGCGAAGCAGACAAACGCAGGATATGAAAATCACTTTCTGGGGTAGCACTAATTATCATTTGTGTGCTTTGACCGGCAGGGACAAAGGCGCGAGTTTTCTTTGAAGGCTTAGTCTTTGATAGGTAGTGGGCACCTCGCTTCATAAGAGCGCGGGTGTCTTTATCTTCTGCGATGTTTTCTTTTATCTGCCGCATGGGGGCTAGGATGTTTTGTTTATTCTTCTCGGGGGCAAGAACCCGCAAACTTTGCTGAGAGGGGAGTTCCATATTGACGCTCATGCGATCGGCTAAGTGGCCAAGCTCTGAAACGAGCTCTGGGGAGGCTCCTGGTACGCCCTTTGCGTGTATATAGCCGCGAAAACGGTGTTCGTGGCGAAGGATAGAAAGAGTTTGAATCATGAGTTCGCAGGTATAATCGGGGTTTTTAATAACTCCCGAACTCAAAAACAAGCCTTCGATATAGTTGCGGCGGTAGAAACCGATGGTAAGATCGGCGAGCTCTTGAGGTTTGAAAGCTGCGCGAGAAATATCATTTGAACAGCGATTTACGCAATAGACGCAATCATAGACACAGACGTTGGTTTGAAGCACCTTGAGTAAGGTTATGCAGCGCCCGTCGGCAGCGAAGCTATGGCAAATACCCGCACAGTCTGTATTGCCAAGTTGCCCTCTTTTCGCATCGCGATCAATACCAGAAGAGGTACAAGCAACATCATATTTTGCTGCATCGGCAAGTATTTCAAGTTTTTGCGAGAGATCCACGGCTGTTCCTTAAAGCGAATGAATGTTCGTATTATAGTATCCAAACAAACGTTCGTTGTCAACGAGATTATCTCGCGGGGTACTTTTGTGTCTTCGCAGGTACATGGTTCGGTGAGCGAGATAAGCCGATGATGGCGACATGATTCCTCTTAGCGCTTTGCCTGACGAGAATCCTCGCTTGATTTATTGAGCCCTCTTAATTACTATGTTCAAAGCATCAACTTAGAGACAAGGATGAATCAGTGAAGAATCAGGACTATATCGTTGTTATTGCTGCTGATCATATGGGATCAGGAGATGAAAATCTTGGAAAGATACTCATGAAGTCTTTTCTTTTTGCGCTCAATCAGCAAGAGCATCTGCCCCAGTCAATTCTTTTATACAATTCTGGAGTGCGTCTTGTAGCGAAGGGCTCAGAGTCTCTCGAAGACCTTATAAGCATGCAAAAAGCTGGTGTACATATTGCTTCCTGCGGCACCTGCCTTGATTATCTGAATCTTAAAGATGAGCTTGAGGTGGGCGAAGTAGCCAACATGTTTGCGATAGCCGAAGCGCAGACTCAGGCAGAAAAAGTGATACGTCCATAAATGACTATGCGAAAAAAAGAATCACGTTTTATCATTGTATTTCCTTCTACAACAGCTGCCATGGCTTTGCAATCGGCGTGCGAAAAAGAAGGTCTTTCTGGACGCCTCATTCCGCTTCCTCCGCAGATTCGGGCAGGATGCGGCTTGGCTTGGTGTTGTCGGCTCGCTGACGAAGAAAAACTACGTGCTTTTATCGATACGCAGAGTTTAGAAATTGAAGACTTTCACTATGTCGACTTATTAGTTTGAGAGCTTTTGGCTAAAGCGTAATTTCAGAAACTCGCATTCTGACGAGTTCTTCAGCTTCTTTTTCGATTGCATAATAGCTATCAAGAAGTTTTGCTCCTTCGTCAGTTAGGTGCGATCCGTTTGCCCCTGCGCGCACAATAAACTTAAACTGAAAATTATCTTCGAGTTTGTTGATGAGGCCCCAGGCTTTAGAGTATGCCATGCCCATTGATTGAGCTGCTTTGTTTAGCGAGCCGTATTCCTGAACGCCGCGTAAAAGAGCGGCGGTTCCACGAGAGAGCGAACCATGTTGTTTTTCGGGGTCGGCACTAATGAAAATCTTGACGCTACTGGTCAGATTTGTCTTCATGAATCCTGCCTTTCTTGTTGTTGAACAAAAGCCCCCTGTGTAATACGATCCTCGATCCGCTTTAGCTCATCTGGTGTATTGAGATTGATAAAAGTCCCTCCTTGAGGGCATATGCTAAGGATATCATTTCGACTTACTTCATGAAGCTTCGAATCAGGGAACCATGAGCTCATTTTTCTCTCACCGGCGTCAAGTGCGGCTTCTACAAGAGGTAGACAGGTTTCTTTTCGATAGATTGCATGAAAGGGTTCGAATCCGTTGGAATCTGCCGGAATTACCAGATCGAAATCTCCCTGCTTCATGAGATTGTATTCGAATACGAAAAGGTCTGCGCTCGCAAAAATCATATCGCATGCCGAGAGGGCAACGTAGGGTTTGTGTGCAGTACTGAGCGCAGTTAAGAGGCCATTAAGTGAACTTCGCTCGTTGCGGATGTCTTTCTCGAAGCGAATCTGAGCAAACTCCTTTTCCGGAAGTGCCGCTTTAGTACCCTCAATATCATTGGTGGTAACAATTAGTTCTCCGGCGATAGGGAGAAGGTTGTTAATTGATTGCTGAATAAGAGGGCGACCAAGAAAGGGTACTGTTGCCTTGGGGCGCCCCATGCGCCGAGATTCTCCGCCGGCTTGAATCACAACCGAGAGATCATCGATTCTTTTCTGTTGCCCATGTTGTTTCAAGATTTGCCTCGCCCATTCATTGTTTACAATCAGCGATTCACGTTAGTTTCTTTATATCGAGTGAAGGTACATACTCACTGGCAAAAACGTGGATGGCAGTATTTTGTGCCTCTTCGGTCAAGTGAAATCAGGGCACAAAAAATCCCTTTATTCTCAGTGAAGAATAAAGATTTCGCAGGTCAGAGCCACGAAATACCTTGTGCCACGAAAAATGACCGCTTGACCGATAAAAAGATAGAACTTTAGCTAACTAAAGAGGTGACTGGGGTATGCTTCGCGAAGCGTTGGTTATTCGGAGACGAGAAAGGAGTTAAGATGAGTGAAGCTAGAATATCTCGCAGAGGCTTTTTGCAAGCAACTGGATTAGCTTTTGTGGGAAGTCTTGCATTTGAGCTTTCAGATAGATCTGAAGCTTTTGCTATGGACAAAAACGCAGAGTGGAAACTTGTTAATACCGAAGAGTACACAAATATCTGCTGTTATTGTTCCGGTGGCTGCGGAACCATTGTCTCAGTACGTGACAATGAGCTCATCAATATCGAGGGTGACCCCGATCATCCCATCAACGAAGGTGGCCTTTGTGCAAAGGGTGCCGCGATGTTCCAACTAAGGAACGTTGTTGATGACAAAACAAGGGAAACAAAGCCCAATCCTGTACGCATCACGACACCTATGGTACGTCGTCCTGGTGCAAGCGAGTGGGAAGAGATTTCGTGGGACGAGGCTATTTCGGCTGTTGCCCGCAAGATCAAAGACACGCGTGACGAGAACTTCATCGAGATGGATGGAGATGTTATCGCAAATCGTACGGAAGCTATTGCCAGCCTCGGCGGCTCCCAGCAGAACTGCGAAGAAGACTACCTCATCGTAAAAATGATGAGATCGCTTGGTATCGTAGCAATCGATAACCAAGCTCGAGTTTGACACTCCCCAACAGTTGCCGGTCTGGCAAACACACTTGGTCGCGGTTCCATGACGGGACATTATTGCGACATCGGAAATGCCGACGTCTTAATGACGATCGGGTCAAACAATGTAGAGAATCATCCTGCAAGTCAAAAATGGACACAGAGAGCTAAAGATAAAGGCGCAACCTGGATCTGTGTTGATCCTCGCTTCACGCGTACTGCAGCTTTGGCAGACATCTACTGTCCAATCCGTTCTGGTACCGACCTCGCATTCTTTGGTGGTCTGTATAACTACATTATTCAGAACGATCTGTGGCAAAAAGAATATGTCACTAACTACACCAATGCTTCTTATTTGATCGACGAAAACTTCAGCTTCGATCCTGAAACAGGTTTATTCTCTGGATGGGACGAAGAAAAGAAGGCATATACAACCACTACCTGGGGCTATCAAACTGAGAGCACCTCAGAGTGGAACACGGATACCACGTATTCATGGACGAAGAAACCAGGCACACCGCAGTTTGCAACACCAGTGCTCAAGGTTCCTAAGAAAGATCCAACCCTTCAAGATCCAAACTGTGCTTGGCAGGTATTTAAAAAGCACTATGAGCGTTACGATCTTGATACGGTTTGCAGCGTATGCGGTATGGATCGCGATATCCTCGAGAAGGTTTACTCGGTTTACGCATCATCTGGTGCGCGCGACAAAGCTGGTACCATCCTTTACGCTCTTGGACAAACTCAGCATCACTATGGTGCGCAAAACACACGCGCGCTTACGCTCGTCCAGCTTCTTTTGGGCAACGTTGGTGTTGCAGGCGGTGGCGTTCAGGCGCTTCGCGGCGAGCCTAATGTACAGGGCGCAACCGACATGGCTATGCTTGTTGCCGATTTCCCTGGTTACCTTAAGTGGCCAACGGTTAAGGATCACTCGAGCCTGACGGCTTGGTGCGAAAAAGAAACTGCGGCAGATGGGTATTACACCAACAAGCCTAAGTTCTTCATTAGTGCGCTTAAAGAGTGGTTTGGTGATAAAGCTACTGCAGAGAATGATTATGGATACGACTGGCTTCCTAAACTGGGCAGCAAAGATAACTTCTCGCAGATGCAAACCTTTGAGCATATGGCAAAAGAAACCGTTAAGGGCTATATCCTCTGGGGCATGAACCCTGCAAACTCAACCGCAAACACCAAGTTTGCACGTAATGCTATGGCTAAGCTTGATTGGCTGTGCTGTGTCGACCTTGTCGAGACCGAGTCGGCTTCATTCTGGAAAGCTCCTGATATGAACCCTGCCGAAATCGACACCGAGGTTTATTTCCTTCCTGCAGCTTTGGTCTATGAAAAAGCAGGAACCATCAATAACTCAGGTCGTTGGATGCAGTGGCGTCATAAGGCACTCGATCCCGAAGGCGATGCAAAGCCAGACTACGAGATCTGCGACATGTTGTGGACCAAGATAGTCGAGCTTTACAACAACGAGGGCGGTGTTGTTCCTGAGCCTATCGTTAACGCTAAGTGGGATTACTACATCGATGACAAAATTGATCCTCGCGCAGTAGCTTGGGCAATGAATGGCTACGATGTAGCAAGCGGAAGCTTGTTGAAGAATTTCGCTTCTCTGCAAGCTGATGGTTCTACCGCATGTGCTATTTGGATCTTCGGTGGCTTCTACAACAACAACGAAGACAAGTTCAATCCCGCGATACAGCCAGTTGCTGCACGTGGTAAAGACGATCCTTCTGGCCTTAAGCTCTTCCCGAAATGGTCTTTTGCATGGCCGCTCAATCGTCGCGTAATTTATAACCGCGCATCGGCAGACATGGAAGGTAAGCCATTTAATCCTGACAGAGTTCTTGTTGAGTGGGATGGTTCAAAGTGGATTCAGAACGACGTTGCCGACTTTGTTGCTGCAACAACAGCTGCTGACGGTACCTCAACTCCTGTACCGCCAAACAACAAGGCATTCTTCATGACCTGGGAGCAAAATGCACGTCTTGTTGCTTCGACTTTGAAGGATATGCCAGTTCCTGAGCACTACGAGCCATTCGAGTCTCCGACTGATAACATCATCAACGGTTCTCAAAACTCACCATGTATTCAGTTTGCTGATAACGAATCAGTACAGCGTGGCGACCGTTCGCAGTATCCGCTTGCGGCGACCACTTATTCTGTAGTTGAGCAGTGGCAAACCGGTGCTCAAACCCGTGCTTGTCCGGTACTCGTCGAGGCGCAGCCTGCGCAGTTCGTCGAAATCTCGGAAGAGCTTGCAAAAGAGCGCGGTATCACCAATGGCGAAAAAGTTCGCGTATTCAATAACCGCGGTTCAGTTGAGTTGAACGCCATGGTTACTTGTCGTATTAAGCCTTTCCACGTTAATGGAGAAACCGTACATCTTGTAGGTATGGTTCACCACTGGGGCTGGGGCGGTTTGTATTCGACCGGAGATACGGTTAACGACCTTACTCCAAACGTCGGAGACCCAAATGCCTGGGTTCCCGAGTACAAAGCATTCCTCGTCGACATTGCGAAGATTTAGGAAGGGGTGTATAGATTATGAGTAATGCAATTTTATTTGATTCATCTCGCTGCTCTTCTTGTAAGGGCTGCCAGGTGAGCTGCAAAACCTGGAACAATCTTCCTTCACCCCTGGAGGTTAATGCCGCAGAGTTTAGTGGGTCTTTGCAAAACCCTGTTGATGTCAACGGCGACACGCGCTTAATCATTACCTTTTCTGAGCGTAACGAAGCTGAAGGCGGAAGCAAGGGTGTTGAGTGGGCATTTGGTCGTAAGGCATGTATGCATTGCGCCGATCCCGCTTGTGTGAAGGCATGTCCTTCTGGCTGTCTTCAGATAGATGAAGAGACTGGGTTCGTACGCTATGACACCGAAAAATGTATCGGTTGTCAGTATTGCAAGAGTGCATGTCCTTTTGATATCCCACGACACACTAACGTAACTCCTCTTGGTAACGATATCGTTATCAACAAATGTGATGGCTGTCTTGACCGCGTATCCCAAGGCCGCGCACCTGCGTGTGTGACCACCTGTCAAGCTAATAGCTTGCAGTATGGCGATCGTGACGAAATGCTCAAGATTGCCGAAGAACGTGTCCAATGGCTTCATGATGAAGGCTATGACCAGGCGAGTGTATATGGGCAGGATGAGTGTGGTGGCCTCCACGTCATCTACGTACTCAAATATGACATCTCGATGTATGGTCTACCTGAGAATCCTCAATCAGGAGGCATGGTTGATCTTCTCAACATCATGAGGCCTTTGGCTGGACTCGCTGCTGGTGCAACCGTAGTCGGCCTTGGAGTTTCCTTCTTGACTGGTCTTGGTTACAAGCGTGACGAGGTACGTTACGACGAAGAGACCCATAACATCATTGACGTGAAAACGGGTGATGTTGTTAAGCATATCGACGTTGAAGGAGGGGAGCGTTAATATGACACGTTACATTCAAAGACACTCCCGAATGACTCGGATCGTCCATAATATCAATCTGTTCTGTTGCATGTGGCTCGCAATCTCTGGTCTCTTCGTGTTCGTTCCTGCATTGGGCAACCTCGTTGGAGCAGATGTCGTGCAGATACTGCGTGTAAGCCATCGTGTTATTGGCGTTATCTTTATCATCAATCCGATTGTTGCGATGATCGCTTCATCTAAGGGCTTCAAGCACTTTGTCGCCAAGTACACCAAGAAATGGGACGCTGACGATAAGACCTGGATGAAGAAGTTCATCCCCTACATGTTCACGGCTAAAACCACCCATATGCCCGACCAAGATGAGGTTAAATCTGGTCAGGTCGTTGCTGACGGTGCCTTGATGGTACTCGGCTTCCTGATGGGTATGTCCGGTCTGTTCATGTGGCTTGGAACTTCTGTATGGCAGTTCCCGGCAGGTGCCATTGATGTCCTGCGCCTTCTCCATGATGTAGGATATATCCTTCTTATCGTATTTGTCATCGCTCACATCTTCTTGGGCCTTGGAATCTTCCAACCCTATCGTCGAACCGCGCGTTTGATGTTCAGAGATGGTAAAGTTAGCGAAAGCGATGCTCTGTACCATTGGGGCAAATGGGCTCGTAAAGAGTTAGAAGAGAAGAAGAATATTTCAGAGGAGTAAATCGTGAATGAGAAGCTCAGACAGGCTGCACTGCAGTCGTACGAAAAAGATGCGTCTGAAAATGATGTCGCTCGCCTGGAGTTTTTCAGAGAAGTGTGGAAGATTCAGTCCGAACAATCGGAACTCATAGCCGCCGAGTGCGGCTATGAGGCTCCTCCTAGCGAGGAAGCCGAAAAGATGTATTGGGCAGCCGAACCTTTCTTCTTGCGATATCCAGTAGTTATTAAGCAGGAAGATTTCGCCCGCGTGCTTAAGCAGATGGCTCAGCATTTGAGCGAAAATGCTGGGTTTGAAGAGCTTGTGGTAAAAGCGCTTGATAATTTTGATTGGGATGAGTTTGCCCAAAAAGCAGATCTTGAGCTTGCCGGTAGCGGTCCTCCTGCATTCGTCAATGATTGCTTAGAGCGCATCGACGATCTAGAAGTTCCTGTTGATTTACCTGCTACAATTTTCGCCTCGGTCCCGACACTCGCTTTACGCGCTTTTCTAGAAAAGCCAGCTGAGCAAGCGATGGACGGACTTAAGCTGGGCGATGAGCGTATGCACAGTGATAGTCCGACCTGTTGTCCGGCGTGCGGGTCGAAACCAAGTCTTTCACTCGTGGGTGAAGGCTCTGCTCTGCAAGGAAGTGGTAGAACTCTGTTCTGCACTACCTGCGGCACCGAATGGGATTTCGAGCGAATACGTTGTGCTCGTTGCGGGAGCAAGGATCAAACAAAGCTGAACTATTTCAACATCGAAGGAGATGAAGCTCATCGTTTGCAGACATGTTCTGACTGCGGTGATTATCTTCGTATGGTGTATCAAGGTTCTAGCAAGAATCCAATCTGCCCCGATGTCGAGGATGTGGTAATGGCCCGTCTCGACATGGTAGCCAATGACGATCGCTTTAAGCCACAGATGGACGAATCGTAAAGAACGGAACGTCCCTTGGTAGAGATTTCTGTCATAAATCAGACAAGCCTCAGGAAAACTACTCCTGAGGCTTCTGTCATGATATATCTAAATGGCAAACTGATTGCGATAAGCCAGGCAACGCCACGAAACCTCGAAGAGCTTGCAGTAGGCTTTCTTCTTTCTGAAGGGCTCATCATCGATCGTAATCTGTTTACCGGGGTTAATCTCGATACTGAAAGCCATGAGGTGTATGTCTTTACCGATGAGAAGATTGATGCTGCCCAAGCAATTGTTAAGAATATGACCTCTTCGGGTGCGGCACTGCGCCTTGACCCTGACTCAGGTGAAGTGAATCTTCTGCCAAAGAATACCAGTGAGCTACGCTTGTCTGCATCGGGATTGCTCGTGTGCATGGAAACACTGTGTGAAGATTCTCCGCTGCGAAACTCTGGCGAGTGCACGCATGCCTGTGGATTAGGGGCAGACGAATTGGAGTGTGTGCGCGAAGATATTGGGCGACATAATGCACTCGACAAGCTTTTCGGACAGGCTTGGCTCGATGAGCTTCCCTTAGATGAGCTAGCGGTGTTTACTACAGGCCGTATTAGTTATGAGGTTCTCCTTAAGGCTGCGCGTGCAGGAATGGCTATTGTGGTCTCGCGCAAGGGGATTACCGATTCCGCCGTTGATTTGGCCCAAAAACTTGGCATTACTACGGTTGCTTATTGCCGCGATGATTCAATGAGTGTTTACACGTATCCTGAAAGAATCATCAACAAATAACGAAATACAGGTCTCATGTTTGAGAACTCTCTTCGAAAAAGCGAACAAATGTTTCACGTGAAACAATTGGCTTGGTGTGCACAACACTGCAGGTGAGAGACTCGCGTTTTTAGCGAAATTCCGATTCAAATTGCCGCACAACAAGACGAGTTGCTCATGTTGGCCTTGCCTGAAGATGGGCGCTAGCGGCGATGCTATAATCACCTCTAGAGAACGAATAATACGAGGAGGTGCTGACGATATGGACGAACTTGAGCGCATTCGTTTGACGCGCCTTACCGAAAAGGGTGGTTGAGCAGCAAAGTGGGGTCCGGGAGACCTTGAAGGAATTCTTGCTGGTATCAATCCAGGCCAGGATGCAAATTTGTTGTTAGGCTTCGATGCGCGAGACGATGCTGCTGTCTATCGAATAAGCGACGATCTTGCCGCTGTCTTAACGGTAGACATTATTACTCCCATCGTTGACGATCCTTATTCTTTTGGTTGTGTGGCAGCCGCAAACGCCTTATCTGATGTATTCGCAATGGGTGGAAAACCCCATACCGTACTCAATATCAGCGCCTTTCCGCGAGCGCTTGGTGCCGAAGTTGTTGGCGAAGTTATGCGTGGAGCAGCTGATACGACACGCAGTGCGGGGGCAGTGGTTGTTGGTGGGCATACCATCGATGATCAGGAGCCCAAATTTGGACTGAGCGTTTTTGGTACCGTTCATCCCGAACGCATTGTTTCAAATGAGGGTGCTCAGCCTGGCGATGTCTTATACCTCACAAAGCCTCTGGGAACAGGTGTTATAACAACTGCTTTCCGTAAACAAATGCTGAGCGATACCGAAATAGAGCCGGTTATTGAATCTATGATGTGCCTTAACAAGGATGCTGCTTACGCCATGGGTGAAGTGGGTGTTCGCGCAGCAACCGATGTGACTGGTTTTGGTCTTTTAGGACATGTGCACGAAATACTTGAGGCAAGTGCTTGTTCTGCCGAATTAACATGGAATCAGATTGAGCTTTTCGACGGCGTGTACGATTTTGTCAAACAGGGTATTATGCCTGGTCGAACAAAGTCTTTGCGAGAACACTATGAGCTCTTTGTGCTTGAGTCAGCGCTTGGCGAAGATGAGTTTGATATTTGCATGTCAGTGCTGTGCGATCCTCAAACCAGCGGTGGAATGGTAATTTGTGTTCCGCCAGATCGAGCACAGGATTTTGAGCGAACCTATACAGAATGTTCAGGCAAGCAAGCATACCAAATCGGTATAGTGACCGATGCTCATCCTGGCATGTTTAAGATGGTGTAGCCTATGTCTTTGCAAGCAGATAGTCTAGCCATTGCCTTTGTGGGGCGCAGCAATTCTGGAAAAACAACCTTGGTTGAAAAAGTAATTGCGCAACTTAGTCAGCGCGGGCATCGCGTGGGAAGCGTCAAGCATCATGGGCACCTTGGCATTGAGGTTGATAAAGAGGGGAAAGACTCATGGCGTCACATGCGTGCAGGAAGTGTTCATACGGTTATCTCTTCTCCTGACAAGCTTGTTTCTATCGAGAATCGCAAGACCGAACAAGATCTTTCAAGCATTCTTGCTACGATGACTTCTCTCGATATTGTTATTGTTGAAGGCTATCGTGAAGCAGATATTCCGTATTTCGAACTTTTTAGAGAAGGTAACCCCCGCGATACTGAAGACCCTTTTGCGCATGAAAGTGCACGGCGCTTAGGCCTTATTTCGAATCGTTTAGATATAAAAGAACGAGCTGAGCAAGCAGGTGTACGATGCTTTGATCTTAACGATTATATGGGAGTGAGCGCCTATCTTGAGAGTTGTATCACCCAGAGAAAACAGGAAAGGAATGAGCCTTGATAGAAAAAGAATTCCCTGATGTAAGCCAATGGCTCGTACAGGCAAAACAAGAGGCTAGTGCTTCGCGCTGTGGCATGTTTTTGATTCACAATGGCGTTGTACGCGAAAGCGCTCGTGCACAAGTAAGAGATGGTGTACAAGATGCTTCGAAGGTAAACGGAATGTTTTTCGATTACGACGAGTTGCTCGTGCAAAAGGCGATTGATGCCGCGCTCGAAAAGCCTGGAATCGAATGTGTAAAAGTGTGGCTTGCAAAAGGCGAGCTTGCGGTAGGCGACGACATTATGTGCGTGCTAGTTGGCGGCGACATTCGCCCCCGTGTTATCGACTGCTTGCAAGATCTTGTGGGAACCATCAAGCAAAACTGCGTCAAGGAAGTCGAGCACTACGAGAACTAGTGCTTTAAGCGGGATGTCCGCCTCCGCCCGCCATTTTTACAGCATGCTCGATTTGGTCAACGATGCCTTCCCAGTTTTCGCTTGCTGCTTTGGTGGAGCCAGGTAGGTTGATTACGAGCGAGCTGCCTTTTTGCATGCAGAGCGCCCGACTCAACATTGCTCGTCCGGTGATGGTAAGTGAGTGCGCGCGCATGGCTTCGGCGATTCCTGGCACCATGCGATCGCAAACATCCATGGTGGCTTCTGGAGTTACATCGCGTTGCGAAAGGCCTGTTCCGCCGCATGTTAATACTATGTCAGCTTTGAGCTTATCGATGGCGTGCACTATATGTTTACCGATGAGGCTACGATCATCTGCGCAGATGACATGCTCGATAAGGCTCCAACCTTCGTGTGCCTCAATGTCTTTTGCGAGAGTGTGACCGGCTTCGTCTTCTTCAAGACTGCGCGTATCCGAGCAAGTAATTATCGCGAAAGAAATTTCCATTATTGATCCCTTTCCCAAAGGCCTGAGCGCCCACCTTCTTTTCTTAGCAAGCGCACCTGACTGATTTCCATGCCACGGTCAACCGCTTTACACATGTCATATATCGTTAAGCAGGCAACAGAAACTGCCGTGAGTGCTTCCATTTCAATCCCTGTTTGGCCTGTGGTACCGCAGCTTGCTACAACGCGGATGCCGCAGCTGTTTTGCTCCGAGAAAGGTTCAAGATCAACTTTTGCATCAGAGAGCGGAATAGGATGGCACAGGGGAATTAAATCGGAGCAGTGCTTTGCCGCCATGATGCCAGCAATGCGAGCGCAGGCAAACACATCTCCTTTGGATAGTGATCCTTCACTAATCATGTGCAGTGTGTTTGAATCCATGTAAACAAAGCCCTCCGCAATTGCTACGCGACGGGTTGAGTCTTTTGCGGAAACATCTACCATCAATACTTTGCCCTGCTCGTCAACGTGAGTCAGCTTGTCTGGCAAGCTGGTATTGTTTTGACTTGAATCTGACATACTATCCTCCAATTTGAGACATGGCACGAGACGTCCCCATGCGATGATGGTGCTCATCAGGCTTAGAGAGCAGTGCTTTGTCAAAAACTTCATTCACTGCCTCAACATCGTTGTTGCGAAGCGTTTCTAAGATATGATACTCCTCATCAGAGAAGAGACAGGGACGAATTCTCCCGTTTGCAGTGACACGCAAGCGGTTGCACTCTCCGCAAAAGTGGCGCGATAGAGGCGAAATGAAGCCGATTGTCCCCTGAGCATTTGGAAGCTCAAAATAGCGCGCCGGACCCCATCCTTGTACCTGTTTGCCTTTTTCTAGTGGCATCAAGTTTCCAAGACCTGCCTCAGAAGTCAAGCTATCGATTCGTTCGATGAGCTCATCGCTGGGGATGGATTCTTCTTTGCTCCAAGCTCCGCTGCGATGCGAGTCGCCCATAGGCATATATTCGATGAAGCGGATATGTAAGGGCTTATCCACAGTGAGCTTGGCAAAGGCTAGGAAGTCTTGATTAAGTGAGCGTATAGCAACAACATTAACCTTTACGGGATTAAAGCCTGTTTCTAGGGCGGCTTCGATACCTTTAAGTGTTCCTTTAATATCGCCGCAACGCGTAATGAACTTGAACTGTTCAGCATCAAGAGTGTCAAGAGAAATATTGACACGACTGAGTCCTGCATCTTTTAATTTGGTAGCCATTTTTGGAAGGAGAATTCCATTGGTTGTGAGAGTTACCGAATCAATACCCTCCATTTTTGACAGGGACGCAATCAAGTCAACTATGCCTAGCCTGACTAGGGGTTCGCCACCCGTGAGCCTGATTCGATTGATTCCGCGTTGACTCGCAATATATACAAGCCGCTCAATCTCTTCTAAGCTCATGATGCTTGCATGATCCTCAAGCTTGATGCCTTCTTCTGGCATGCAATATCGACAACGCAAATTACACCGGTCGGTGACCGAAATGCGTAAATAGTCTATTTCGCGGCCATGATGGTCTTTAGCCATGATGTTCTCCCTTGTTAGAAGAGATGTTACAGAGCGGTGCCTTCTTCAATATCGAGACGCAGGCAGTCAACCGTATCGCCAGCGTTTTTAGTTACTTTACCTTCTGGCATCATGATAAGACAGTTGCTTCGGTGAAGGGTTCCTATCAGCGATGATGATTGGTTTTGTGCCGGAGTTACAGAAAGCTGAGAATCTTTTCCTACTTCGATAACGCCGCGCAAAAAGGTTTTTCTGTTGCCTCGCTTCGAAAGTTCGCAGCTAAGCTTGGCAGTAACTACTGGGCGCGCAAGCTCGGTGAATCCTCGTAATGACCTGATGAGGGGGCGCACGAGGCGCTCAAACCCAATAGAGGCAGCAGTTGGATTACCTGCTAGGCCGAAAAACGAAGCTTCGTTGATGCGCGCGAAGACTTGTGATTTTCCGGGCTTCATATTGACGCGCGAAAAGTGCATTTCACCAAGTGTATCGACAATATTCGGAATAAGATCGAAATCTCCAACAGAAACGCCACCGCTTGAGACAACGATATCGCACAGGTCGCATGCTTCAAGAATGACTTTTTGCAAGCTGTCTTTGTCGTCTTTGCTGCTGGGAAATAACTGGATTTCAGCACCCGCTGCTTTTGCAGCTGCAGCCAGAGAGTAACTGTTCGAATCACGTATTTTCCCAGGTGCAGGTATCGCATCAACCGGAGATAATTCGCTACCGGTTGAAATTATCCCCACGCGAGGCCGTGCGTATACCCGAACTTGCCCGTGGCCTGCGCTCGCAAGAAGACCAATTCCTGCTGCATCGATGACTTCTCCGGCGCGCATAACGAGGCTTCCAGCCAACGCTTCTTGCCCGCGAGGGTTGATGTTTGTTTTACCGATGGCTTGCGTAAAGTAAGCCGTGTCACCCACCAGACCATCTTTTTCCCAGGTGACATTCTCGATCATTTCAACGCTATCAAAGGCATCAGGAACAGCGCAGCCCGTCATAATGCGTATGCACTGACCTGGAAGAACATCTCCATCAAAGGTTTGCCCAGCTCCGATGTGCCCAACAATACTAAGGGCTACGGGGTTTTCCTTGCTTGCCTGGACGAGGTCTTCTTTGCGGCAAGCAAAGCCGTCCATTGCAGAACTATTGAAAGGTGGCAGGTTAATATCGCAGCTCATATCTTCGGCAAGTACGCAGTCAAGCGATTCAAGAAGGGAAACGCTTTCAATTTTGCGATCTTGCGCATGCTCTAAAATAATGCTGAGAGCATCTTCTATCAGAATTGGGTTTTGAGTCATGTTGCCTTCCTTTTATTTGTGAGTGGTATTCCAGGACACAAAGGCCCAGGTAGTTTTTCTTATATAGTCTCGCGTCCAGTAGCGATGTCCGTCGCTTGCTACTTGCTGAATAATATGGTCTTCGCAGAAACGCTCGAATAGCTCTATCTCTCTTTCGGTCATTTCGCCTAGGGCAGAGGCAGCGCGTTTGCATGCCTCTTCATAGCTGAGGTAATGGTCGTGCTTTATCGATTCGATAAGCTGTAATTCAGGCAAGATCTTCGCCTGAAAAAGAATGTTCATGCAGTAGACATGATCGTTGAAGGGGGGAGTTGTTCTTCCGATGGCATCCCAAAGCTCTTTGCTGTAGCGTGGAGAATGGGTGGTTGGAATGCTTACACAAGCTCGTCTTTGTGCCACACTATCAAGCTTCATCAATGCGGAGGATAAATCCCTCACGCCGAGAGATCTGCTTGCAATTGCAACATCAATTCCTTCAAGGCTTTGTGTGCTCCAGTCATCTTCCCAGCTTGCTTCAACTATGCGGATGTTGCTCAGCCCTCTCTCTTGAGCATCACGTGCTAATCGCTCAAGCATTTTTGGGGAAAAATCAAGAGCTACTACGGGGTGTCCAGCTTCGGCGAGAGGGATGCTAAGCGCTCCGTTTCCGCAACCAACATCGAGGACGGTTTCGCCTTCTTCGAGTTGCATAAGATCGATAAACCTCGTGATGTAATCAGAATCGCCGCGTCCTCCGCAAAAGGAGAGAGCTCGTTCATCCCAATAGTGAGGATTATCGTGATGGAAGCGTTCGCGATGGCTGTGAATCCATGCTTCACCCCAGTCAATTGTTGAAAATAAATCTGTCTCGTTGGTAGCGCAGTGAGCCTCGGTCATGGCTTACTCCAGAGTGTGTTCGTCTGCCAATAAAGCGCGGGTCGCCACATATCAAGCGGCATCGCTATCTTTCAGTATACGCGTCTTGGCGCACAACCGTTGGTGGGTAAAATTTTACGGTCACATTATTCTGTGAATAAACTATTCTCAAAAAAGATATATTGTGTTCAGGATGTTCTTAAGCAATTGTTCTTGCTCGGAGCATTGGGCAGAGATATCACTACAACGAATGAAGGAGAGGAAATGAATCTAAGCACAAAAGCGCAGCAGGTATCGAAGTATCTATTGGCAGCCTTGATAGCGACGGTTTTGGCGGCATCGGTTGCCTTGACTGGTTGTTCTTCGGGGAACAACAAAGAGGCAGAAAGCACGACCGAGAAAGAAGCAATCGAGCTGTCTATTTTTGCAGCAAATTCACTCGAGAAGGCAATGCCAGAAGTGCAGGCGCTCTATACCGAGAAAAACCCTGAGATTACTTTTGCTGATACTCAGTTTAAAGGATCGGGCGATTTGGTGGCGCAGCTTGAGGGTGGTGCAAGCGCAGACCTTTTGATTACCGCATCGAAGGCAACGATGGACCAAGCTGAAGAAGGGGCCTTAATCGCTACCGACACGCGCAAAGATATGTTTGGAAACGATTTAGTCATCGTTCGCGCTGAAGGCAGCGACATTGCAATCAACGCGCTTACCGATGTGGCAGCAGAATCAATCTCACGCATTGCGATTGGTGATTCAGCTTCTGTTCCAGCCGGAACCTACGCAAACCAAAGCTTGAATTCGGTTGGTCTATACTCGTCAGACACCGGAAAAGGTGGCGAGTATGATGCATCCATCGCTTCAAAGGTTGCTCTGGCTGATAAAGTAGGTACTGCTGCTCAGTACGTATCTACCGGTGACTGTCAGATTGGTTTTGTCTACAGCTCTGATGTGTATCGCTATTCAGGCATTGAGGTTGCTTTCGTCACCCCGGAAGATTCTCATAAAGCTATCAAGTATCCTGGTGCAGTGTGTGCAAAAAGCACTCATTCAGAAGAAGCTCAAGCATTTCTTGACTTCTGCTTAAACGATGCCGATGCGCAAGAAATTTGGGCAAAGTACGGATTTGAACTTCTCTAAAAGCGTATTCGTTTGGAGTAATTCAGAAAGGATGCAGGTGTGCAATACCTCGGCAGGTTAGCTTATACCCTCATGGGAATTATATGCCTTTGCCTGGTAGTAAGCCTGTATCCGCAAAGCGCTTTCGCGCAAGATAATCCAAGCACTCGTCCCCTAGAACAGCACTATGAGGAAACCTCTGACCTTTCGGAGGCTTCCTCGTTTACTTTTTCTGGAGCAGAAATAAGCGATATCACGGTTTCAGAAGAGGCTCGTGAAGCCTCGTCTGAAAGGTGCATATTTGCAATCAGTGATTTCAGTCGGTATAACAAGGGAACCAACAAAGACTACGAGGAGCAATACTTTGGCTACCGCTTTCCCGCACAAGGAGAAGATGCCTTCTCTGTTGTAGTGTTTGAAGGCTACACTCTTGTCTATCTTCCGCACGAGAGCACCGAAAAACTCGAAATTGATATTACCGATACGCACTTTCAAGAAGAGTTTATCGCCATGCTCCAATCCCTTGATGAGGCGTCTTCTCTTGGAGGAACACTTCAGTCATCGCTTGATCAGCCCTATTACTTTACGCATGAGAAAACGATCAAAGCAGCAGAGATTCTTTTTTGCTTTGGCATTGAACTCGACCCTGAACACTTTTATACCTCGGTAAGCAAGCTGGGCTCAAACGACGGAAGTGGTGAAGTTTTATATTGCGAGTCGGGCAAGCTTGTTTCTTCACAAGATGTGGCTATTGCGGCTCCTGCGTCAGGCATCGAATCCATACAGCAATTCCTGATAAATCTGGATTACCGTCCCTTGTGGGTCTCAATGAAAACCTCGGGTGTTGCCCTGTTGTTTATTTTTATCTTCGGGCTTTTAGCTGCGTGGGCAACCATAAAGGCAAGTAGTCGCTTTAAAGGGATTTTCGACACCATCTTTACGATACCGATGGTTTTACCTCCAACGGTCTGCGGTTTTCTTTTACTCATGTTGTTTGGCACTTCAACGGGAATCGGACAGTGGCTCATTGAGCATGGTATCGACATTGTGTTCACCTGGCCTGCCGCCGTGATTGCTTGTGTGGTTGTTGGCTTTCCTTTGATGTATCGCACGACGCGTGGGGCATTTGAAAATCTTGATCCAAATATGCTCGATGCTGCACGAACCCTAGGTTGGTCTGAGCAACGAATATTCTTTCGCCTCATGGTACCTCTTGCCTGGCCTTCGATTGCTGCCGGCACGATACTTGCATTTGCACGCGCGATGGGCGAATTTGGTGCCACGCTGTTTTTTGCGGGCAACTATGCGGGCATCACTCAAACCATTCCTTTAGCAATTTACTTCCAATGGATGGGCGGCAATACCGATGTCGCCATATTCTGGGTCATAGTGGTTATTATCATTTCGTTTTTGGTCATAATGCTTATCAACGTATATTCTTCGCGTACTCAGCGGTATAGAAGAGGAGGCAGCAATGAGCTTGAGGGTTGATATCGTAAAGCATTTCCCCTCGTTTTCGCTCGATGTTTCCTTTGAGTGCGAAAGCGGCGAGACGCTGGGCTTTTTAGGTGCTTCGGGCTGCGGAAAATCTCTCACTATGCGCTGCATTGCAGGGGTTGAAACACCCGATGAAGGTTTGATTTCTATTAATGGCACGACGGTTTTTGATTCCTCGGCAAAAATTGATTTGAGTGCTCAGCAGAGAAAGACTGCCCTTCTTTTTCAGAACTACCAGCTTTTCCCCAATTTAAGTGTGAGCGATAATATTGCAGCAGGTCTTGCGCGTTCGGTTGAAAAACAAGAACGCAAGCGCATTGTAACTGAGCAGCTTGAACGATTCGGACTCGAGAGCTTTGCCCGAAGGTATCCGCTTAGTCTTTCGGGTGGTCAGCAACAACGCGTAGCTTTAGCTCGCATGCTGGTTGCGAAGCCTGGAATCCTTATGCTTGATGAGCCCTTTAGTGCGCTTGATTCTCACTTGAAAGACCAGCTCGAACAAGATCTTCTCGACTTATTCGAGGAATATTCGGGGTCCATTTTGTATGTCTCACATGATATTGACGAGGCCTTTCGCTTTTGCGACACGATAGCTGTGCTTGATGCTGGGCAGATAGTCGCAAAAGATGAGACAGGTAAAATATTTCGTGACCCCGATTCGCTTGCGGCAATTAAGCTGTCGGGCTGTCGAAATATTTCTCGCGCTACAAAAACCGACTCAGGAACAATCAGCGCACTCGATTGGGGTATTGAGCTGAGTTCGTCAAAGCCTATCCCAGACGGGCTTAAGCATGTGGGTATTAGGGCAAGTTATTTGCGTCTTGCGCAAGGTGAGAATCACAATGTGATTAAGATGTATGTGCAGCGAGTCTTAGAGACGCGCTTTGAGTACCTCGTTATTTTGAATCCGGCACATGCTTCGGCAGATGAAGCTCGTTTTCAATGGCGCTTGAAAAAGGAAAAGAACGCCTCTCAGCCTCCCTTCGAAAGAGGCGAAACTATCGACGTCTATTTAGATGATTCGGACCTCTATTTGGTAGACAAGTAGAACGAAGTGGCTCAGTAAAGTGTTTGCCACCTGCCTTATCCGGTGGCGAGGACTTGTGTGGTACGCCATATTGGTGTGATTCTTTTGGGAGCGTCTGTTCAATTAAAAAAGGCTTACGAGAGACAGATAAGTCTTCTTTGCGGGGTGTCTCAAAAAGGGGATGGCGTGTTGGCGAAAGGGAAGAAAAAATGGCGGAGATGTATGCGAATCGAACACACCCAAGACGTTCTGCGCGCCTCGCAACGGCTTTGAAGGCCGCGGGCCCCACCAGGAGCCATCCATCTCCATGGACATTATAATCGTTCGCCTCAAAGTATCGAGGCGAAACAGGCGAAAGGATTCATTCTGCCAAGATACGCCCTTCACCTTCACGACGAGTAACTCCTTGTGCGTCAAGATGCTCAAGCAAGGGGATGGCATATTTTCTGCTGACACCCATGGCGTTTTTAAGGTCTGCCGCTAAAGAAAGGCCATTTTGGCGTATATGGTTAAATACCTTTTCTTTGAGCTGCTCATATACCTTACTATCGAAATAGTAGTCTTTATTGATGCGTGTGATGTGCCCCTCTTCTTCGAGTGAAGCGAGGGCTCGCGCAGCAAGTGATTTGTCGATTTTGGCTTCGGCAACCATGTCATTGATTTGAGGAGGGGTTGTTGCGGCCGCAGTAAGAATGGCATGTAATGCTTCAGCAGTTTTCTCTTCCTTTTGGCTGATGCCTGCACCTATCTGGGGATGGCTCACAATTCCACGGTGCTCAACAATCTTGCCTGCAGCTTCGGCTCTACGCAGAAAAGCATCGAATGCTCTTTCTTCGATGCGTGTGCCAAAGCGGTGCAGCAAGGCGCTTTTTGTTATGCCAGCCTCATCGGTATGCTCGCTATGGAATGCCATCAAGATGTTCTCAAGCTTGCCATACATTTTTTGAAGGTCTTGAGCCCTGATGAACCATAAAGAATCTTCTGCATCTTCAAGTGGGGTTACGGCTTTGCTCTTGATCAGTGAGCCAAGCGCTTTTTCAACGACAGGTAAAGGTATTTCAAAATCACCAGCAATGCTTCCAGCGGTGAAAGATCCGTGTTTTGTATTAACCGCGCATGAGACAATCGCATTCTCATCCTGTTGCTCTAAGGCATCAAAAAGCTCTTGTTCTGCTTTGCTAAGCTGTGTACGCCTTTTGGGATGGGCAAGTAATACGGTTCCACCTCCAATAACGTGAACTGGAGAGTATGAGCGCACAACAAAATGATCATTGCGCGATACAGCGAGCGGTGCTTCAAGTCTGAATTGCACGCGAACGCGATCTTTAGCTTTGAGAGGTTCATCAGAGTCAATCACTAAGAGTCGAGCAAGCACCTCCTTGGTTCCGTGGGCAAGCCGGACGCGCGTTCCGCTCTTCAAAGGCTTAGTCTGGCTACCCGAATCAAGATGAGTGTAGAGCGCATCGAAACGATCAGTGGGCGTTACACTATTTGGAGCTACGAGGAAATCCCCCGGTCTCACATCGTCCACGGTGACAGAATTTAAGTTGAGGGCTACACGATTTCCTGCTTCTGCCGTTTCGTGTGCAGTGTCGTGAATCTGAATGGACCGGACACGTGTGGTTTTACCCGAAGGGAGGATGGCAATCTCGTCGTCTTGTGTGATTTTGCCACTCCATAAGGTGCCCGTAACTACGGTGCCGCTTCCTTTAATAGAGAACACTCGATCTACGGGGAGTCGCGCATGGGCTCCTCGCTTTTGTTTTACGTGAGAGCCAATTACCTGTTCAAGAGCAGATTTTATCTCTTCTAAACCTTGTCCGGTTTTACTCGAGCAAGCAATAATGGGCGCATCTGCATAAGGGCTTGACGCAAGATATGCCGAAATATCGGAAGTCACAAATTCGAGCCACTCGGCATCGACCAAATCAGCCTTCGTAATAGCCACAACGCAGGCTTGAATTCCAAGAAGCTGGAGAATATCGAGATGCTCCTTTGTCTGGGGCATAATGCCATCATCTGCGGCGATGCAGAGAAGGGCTACATCAATGCCCGTGGCGCCAGAAATCATTTGTCGGACGAAGCGTTCGTGCCCGGGAACATCAACAACTCCCATAGTGTTTCTGTTGGGCAGCGTAATTTGTGCAAAGCCAATTTCTATCGTGATACCTCGACGCTTTTCTTCTGCAAGACGGTCGGTATCAGTTCCGGTTAAAGCTCTGACGAGGGCAGATTTGCCGTGGTCAATGTGACCTGCCGTGCCAAGTATGAGCTGGGGGCGATTGGGCATAGCTAACCTTCTTTGTTGCCTGTCGATATAAGCGTGACGAAGTACTCACGAAATGCATCAGCAATCTCCGAGATATCGTCTTCGCACATCAGAGTACGAACATCACAAAGAATGGCTTCCTTTTTGATGCGCGGAATAATAGGGGTGCTTCTTTTTCTGATGAGATGTTCCTCGCATTTTTGAGCTTCGCCCTTAAGAAATTCGATGCGAACAACATAGGAGGGAATTTCGTTCATAGGAAGAGATCCCCCTCCCGCATGAGCTATCTCTTCTGTGACAGAAAGTGTGGCGCAATCAGCCGGAAGAGCCTTTTCGAGGGCGTCATGCAGTAACATGCTTCGCTGATAGAGCTCTTCTTTGGAAAGGGAAAGCATGGCGAGTGTGGGAATTGCCTTATGAACTCTGTCTCCATCAAAATAGAGGCGAAGTGTGGCTTCGAGTGCGGCAAGAGTCATTTTGTCGAGACGAAGGGCTCGAGCCAGAGAGTTTTTCTTCAGCCGGTCAATGAAGATCTTCTTACCAACGATGATGCCAGCTTGAGGGCCACCGAGAAGCTTATCGCCAGAGAAAGAAACCAGGTCGCAGCCTGATTCAAGAGACTCAGAGACAGTAGGCTCGGGGTATTCATTAAAGCATTCAAGCGGGATTAAGGCACCAGAGCCTAAGTCTTCATATACGAGAATCGAGTCGTTCTTCTGAGGACGCTGTTCAGGATACTCGGCTTTTCTGCGCTGGTTTTCGGTGTCGGCGAGTCGTCGCAATGACTGAGCCTTAACAGCTTCGGTAAAACCCTTAATGCGATAGTTCGACGGATGAACCTTCAGAAGAAGCGCAGTATCGTCGGTAATTGCCGCCTCATAATCTGAAAGATGTGTCTTGTTTGTTGTGCCTACTTCAACCATCTTCGCTTGAGAAAGCTGCATGATATCGGGAATGCGAAACGAACCACCAATTTCTATAAGCTCACCTCGTGAGACAATAGCTTCTTTTCCGGCAGAAAACTCAGAAAGAATCATCATAACTGCCGCAGCGTTGTTGTTAACTGCAATAGCTGATTCTGCACCGGTTAAGGCGCATATAAGCTGTTCGCAGTGCGAGTGCCTGCTTCCGCGAGAGAGTGTATCAGGGTCATATTCAAGCGTTGAATAGTTTTTGGCAACCGAACACACCGCTTCCAAAGCTTCATCGGCAAGGTTTGATCGTCCAAGATTTGTATGAATGATAATGCCTGAAACGTTGATTACTTTCTTAAGGGAGGGGAGAATCAGGCTTCGAGCGGCATTACGAGCTGTTTCGCTAATCTGCTTACAAGAACTTGAGTTCGTCTTCCCCTCAAGGATGCTTTTGCGAGTGTCTTCAATCGTTTTTCTGACGCAATCGGTAATGATTGAGCGAGGTAGTTGCTCGATGAGCGGATCATTGTCGAGTGCTTTAAGAACTTCTTCAACTGAAGGAATCGCACGGAGCGCATCATTTCGAGACATTACGTCCATAGGGGTGGCCTTTCGCGTTCATTACTGCCGGAGTGGGAGGCAAGGTAATCCGTGGCAGCTAAGATGGCTCGATTATAGGATACTGACGGGCGAGCAATTACTTAGAATCGCAAAGTACTCTGCCATCGGTCGATTCAGTCGCGTATGTGATTACAATACCGGTCAGACCTTCGTATTTGACCGATTCTTTACAAAGTAAAGCCCACTGAGTACTATCATCAAATGAAAATTCTTAGTATTACAACACAGAAGCCTGACAGCACGGGAAGCGGCGTCTACCTTGCCGAGATGGTAAAGGCATTTCACGAACTTGGACACACTCAGGCGGTTATTGCAGGCATAGCGCCTAGCGACAATCCGTCTTTCCCTAGAGACGTTCGCTTTGAGCCAGTGTATTACGAAACGGATGCCTTGCCTTTTCCGGTGCTGGGCATGTCAGATGAGATGCCCTACACCTCAACGCGCTACTGTGATATGACTCCTGAGATGGTCGACCAGCTCAAAGCGGCCTTTCAAGGTGCAGTAACTGCAGTAATAGAAGAGTTCGAGCCAGACCTCATCATCTGTCATCACCTCTATCTCATGAGTGCCAGCATTCGTGAAGTGGTTGTTGATATACCGCTGGTGGCAATTTGTCATGGCACCGATATTCGTCAGATGCGAAAGCATGATTTGGAGAAAGACTATATTGCGCACATGGTGCAGAATCTGGATGCTTGTTTTGCCCTACACGATGAGCAAGCTGCTGAAATCGTCGAAACCTATGGCGTGGAGAAAAGCAAAGTGTCGGTTATTGGAACCGGCTATGATTCAAAGCTCTTTCATGATAGAGGACGCCTTCCTGCATCTGCGCCAGGAAAGCTAAGGCTTCTTTATGTAGGCAAAATTTGGGAAAAGAAAGGCGTGAAGTCGCTCATCCGCGCACTGGAGTATCTTCCATACACGCGTGATAATTTCGAGCTCGAACTTATTGGAGGGCACAGCCATATTGAGGAGCTCGAGAGCATTCAAGCTCTTGCGAAGCAGAGCCGATACTCAGTATTGTTTCGCGGCAAGTACACGCCTGCGCAAGTTGCAGAGGCTTATCGAAGAAACGACGTGTTTGTCTTGCCGTCGTTTTTCGAGGGACTGCCCTTGGTGGTTATTGAAGCCCTTGCTTGCGGCTGTAAGGTGGTCATCACTGATCTTCCCGGTATTCGAGATTGGATTGAATCACGCATCCCAAAAGCGAGCATTACATATGTAAGCCCACCGCTCATGAAAAATACTGATGAACCTCTTGAAGAGTGTCTGCCAGCATTCGAACGTGAACTAGCTGAAGCGCTCGTACGTATTGCATCAGAGCCTCTCCGCTCAGCTAGCATCGAAGACGTTTCATGGACTTCTCTGTGCAAAGAGCTTTTAGGAAAGGTATACTAGCGCCCAACATCAACACCGATGTTATCGCCTGAAATGTCAAGGCAAAAGTACCCGATTCTGCCCCCGGTGCTTTTCTGCATAAGCCTGACAAGTGCGTTTCTGACATATGACTAAAAGGTAGTCGGCGAGCTCACCAGCTTGTTTCTGCGCCACCATTCGACATGGTCGAGTGGTCTTATTCTTTTACGGTAAGAATCTACAGACGGAAACAAAAGGTGAATCTAATGACTGATTATGCAAATATGTGGGAAGAACTTGGGATGGATTTGGATACCCACGATCTTTTATGCCAAGCACTTCCCCAATCATTCGGAGATATCTATCTCTCTCAAGAAAATCGTCCTGAGAATATGGCATTTTACGACTTTGTCGTATCTGAAATACATGGGGTCAGGCCTGCCGAACTTATCGAACTGCAAAAACAGGGGAAGAAGGTTTATGGTACCTTCTGTATTTTTGTTCCCGACGAAATCATTATTGCCGCTGGGGGAGTGTCCACAGGATTGTGTGCGGGTTCGCAGTTTTGGGTACCTGGAGGCGAAAAGGTCTTGCCAAAAAACACCTGCTCTCTCATTAAAGCCTCAGTTGGTGCGCGCATCGATAAGACTTGCCCCTTCTTCAGAATTGCGGATATGTATGTTGGCGAAACAACCTGCGATGGCAAGAAAAAAGCTTACGAGATTCTTGCAGAAGACGTGCCTATGTACATCATGGATATGCCGCAAATGAAACGCGAATGTGACTATAAGAAATGGGAACAAGAAATTCTTGATTTCAAGGATAGGGTAGAGGAATTCTCTGGCAATAAGGTGACAAAAGAGGGTCTTGCCGATGCTATCGTTCTTATTAACGCCAAAAAGGCCGCGCTAGCGCGCGTGCATGAAACGAGGAAATCAGAAATTATTCCAATCAGTGGAAAAGATGCGCTTTTAATGACGCAGATAGCGTTCTATGATGATGCTGCGCGTTGTGTCGAGATGGCTAACAAGCTGGCAGATGAGCTTGAGCAGCGTATTGCCGATGGCGTAAGTGTGTTCCCGAAAGGTACTAAGCGCATCATGATTACGGGCACTCCGATGTCTATCCCAAACTGGAAGATGCACCACATTATCGAAACCAGCGGTGCTGCGGTTGTTGTTGAGGAATGCTGCACCGGAACGCGCTATTTCGAAAACCAGGTCCGCGAAGATGGTGCTACCATCGAGGAGCAAGTTGAGGCTTTGGCTGAGCGCTATATGCACAATAACTGTGCGTGCTTTACACCAAACGAAGGGCGTATTGAGGATATTTTACGTCTCGCAAAGGAATACAATGTTGATGGCGTGATTGATGCGCATCTCATGTTTTGTAATCTCTATGATATGGAAAGCAGGGGCGTCGAGAAGGCACTTGCCGAAGTGGGTATCCCTGTGCTGAGTCTTGAAACTGACTACACCGATAATGATGCGGCTCAGCTCAGAACAAGAATCGGTGCATTCATCGAGATGCTCAACGACTAAATCTCTAGGAGCTGAAAGGAACAAGACTATGATTTACTTTGACAATGCAGCTACTACCTTAGTCAAGCCTCCCGAGGTGAGCCGTGCGGTTATGCAAGCACTCGCAACATTTGGAGGGGCTGGCCGAGGGATGCATCAGGCTTCTCTTGCTGCAGCCATGTCGGTGTATGAAACGCGAGAGAAAATAGCGAAGCTTTTCAATGCTTCTGCTCCGCGACGGGTTGCTTTTACCCTCAATGCGACCGAAGCTTTAAACATTGTTATTGAAGGATTGATCAAGCCCGGGGATCGCGTACTTACCACGGCAGCATCTCATAATTCAGTCTTGCGTCCGCTCTATCGAAAGCGAGAGCAGGGTGCAAGCCTTGCTCTCGTTCCTGTATCAAGTGCAGGGCGCATGGATTATGAATCACTTGAGTATGAGTTAGCACAAGGGGCAAAGTTACTTGTGCTGACTCATGTCTCCAACCTTACCGGCGATGTGTATGATGTGCGACACGTGGGTGAATTATGCGCTGCGCACAACACGCTTCTTGTGGTTGATGCTGCTCAAACGGCAGGGCATTTTCCTCTTGATATGCAAGAATTAGGCATTGGCATTGTGGTCTTTACGGGGCACAAGGGTCTTTTTGGCCCTCAAGGAACGGGTGGTCTTTGTGTAGCAGAAGGTATCGAGATTGCGCCATATAAGGTGGGCGGTTCAGGAACACACAGTTTTGACGCACATCATCCGCATCTTATGCCAGAGAGTTTAGAGGCAGGCACAATAAATAGTCATGGCTTGGCAGGATTATCGGCAGGTTTGGACTATGTGGAATCTCGTGGCGTCGAAAACCTGCAGCGCAGCCTTGAATCAATTACCGAGCGCTTCAGAACGGGCGCAAGCTCACTTAAGGGTGTCACCATCTATGGAGGAGCTGAAGCTTGCGGTAATTGCGGCATCGTTACTCTGAACTTAGACGGTTTCGATGCTTCGCAGATTGCAGATCGCCTCGATGCCGATTTTGGTATTTGCACACGTGCAGGCGCTCATTGCGCGCCGCTCATGCATGAAGCTCTTGGCACCGCAGAAACAGGAGCTCTTCGCTTTAGCTTTTCAGTGTTTAATACCGCAGAGGAAGTCGATTTTACCCTTTCGGTTCTAGAAAAAATTACCCATGAAAAGGCTTGATGTATGTTTGAGGAAAAGCTAGCAGATTATGACATCGGAATTGACCTAGGTTCTAGCGCGACAAAAGTTGCTGTCGTAAGAGATGGCGAGATTCACGAGGTCTTTTTGTGCCCCACGGGCTACAGCAGTATTGAGGCAGCAGAACGGGTGCACGATATGCTCGAGGAAAAAGGGTATCTCGTGCAAAGCTCTCGGTGTGTTGCTACAGGATACGGTCGAGTTGCTGTTCCTTATGCTGATAAGCTTGTCACTGAGATAACTTGTCATGCAAAGGGGGCGCACTATCTGTTCGAGTCAGATGGAACTGTGATAGATGTTGGTGGGCAAGACACAAAGATAATCACGCTTGAAAAAGGTAAAGTGTCCTCCTTTGTTATGAATGACAAATGCTCTGCAGGAACGGGGAAGTTTCTCGAGATTATGGCAAATCGGCTTAATGTAAGCCAAGCAGATCTATCAGAATTGGCTCAAAAGGGCAGCCCAACAGCCATCTCTTCACTTTGCACAGTGTTTGCCGAGACCGAGGTAATCAGCCTTATCGGGCAAGGAACACCCCGCGAAAACATTGCCTATGCTGTTATTGAATCGGTGGTATCGAAGGTGTGTGCTATGACTTCGCGCAAGTCAAACGAGCAGGTGTTTCTTACGGGAGGCTTGTGCGATAACGGCTATCTTGTTGAACGCTTGTCGGTGCAGATGAAGCAATCGGTTCAAACAGAGACACGTGCGCGCTACGCAGGTGCGATTGGCGCGGCTTTGTGTGCTCAAGAGCTGAGGTGCTGATTGTGGGAAATACTGCTTTCTATGTTTTGTTTCATACTCATACTGATGGACTTGAGCTGTATAGCTTGCTTAAAAAAGAGGGTTTCAAACCAAAGATATCTCCCGTGCCTCCTGCTGCGAAAGCTTGTTGCGGCATGTCGCTGCTTATTGACTCATCAGAAATCGAGCAGATAAAACACTTTGTGGCCGCCTCAGAGTTTCCCATCGATAGAATCGTCGAGCTGGAAAACCAGATTAAGCCACAAAGAGACAGCTTCTGTTGAGAAGTATGATTTAGTTAAAGTATGGTCACTGTTTCAATCGTGCCATCAGCTTTGGTCTTCACTTCAATGGTGAGTTTCTCATCGTCTTCTTTTGGCTCCCAAGGCTGAGAGTTCACAAAGCTTAGAGTGGTAGTTCCTTCAGAGCTGCCCTCAAAACGATAGGTATGAGTGCCTCCTGCGCCAGCCATTTGCTCATCCTCATCAGCATCTGAAACATATTCATCATCGAGCTCGGTGAGAGCAGTGCCCTCTTTCGTGACTGACCAGATATAGCCGGTAGATCCATTTTCTTCAAGAGCTACCGTGAGAGTTTTATCCTCATACGTTACGCGTGAATCGCTGGTTTCTTGAACGCCACCTGTTGAGCTGCTTGTGCAAGCGCTTGCAAAGGCAAGCATTCCGAGACAGAGTACGAGGGCAAAAATCAAGCCGAGGTAGGTATTCTTTGTTTGGGACATGGATTAAGTCCTTTCGCTATATTTTTAATGCGTGTAACAAAACTACCATAGGTCTCTTTCTCCCGGTAGGATTCTGTCGCTTCGGTAATTAAAAGGTCACCTCAAAACAAGATGACCTTTTCAGGTGTGCTTACAACGAGTATTCGCGGGGAGGGTTGCCGGAAAAGTCAGCAATCACTGCATGTGCTTGTTCGAGATAGAACACTTCGAAGATGGGGTTATCAGCTGTTTCGTATTGCGCTTTCACCGTTGGGTTCTCCATGCAAACCTGCTTGACCGCCATGTTGTTTTCAAAGTGGGCTTTACCGCTTATACGAATCCAAGCAAATTCTGGGCTAGCGATTGAAACTTCCAAATGGGGGTTTTCTTGCAAGTCCTTGAAGACATCCTTTTGGCTATTTGTGCAAAACCACAGCTTGCCGTCGGCCTCAGTACAAAACATGAAGGGACGACATTTAGCCTTACCATCTCTTCCAACCGTGGCTAGATACTGGACAGGATTGTCCTGCAAAAAAGTTACGACATCATTCATGAGCAACCTCCTTTAATTGTTGACTAAGCTCATATGATTAAGGTATTCTCAATAGTATAAAAAGTAAACTAGGCACAATAAAGTGTTATAGGAACCAAGAAGTAACTAATGGGCATGAACAGGAGAAAGATATGGTTGAGAAAGATAAGGAAGGGTTACCTGCCTGCCCTGTTGAGACAACTTTGCTCATGATATCTAATCGTTGGGCGGTTCTCATTCTGCGAGACTTGCGTGATGGCAAGAAGCGATTTGGCGAGCTCAAGAAATCAATAGGTCGCATTTCACAGAAGGTTCTCACTTCAAACCTAAGAGACATGGAGCAAAGCGGCTTGGTAACAAGAACGGTGTATGCAGAAGTTCCGCCACGTGTCGAATATGCTCTGACCGAAGAGGGAAAGAGTCTTGCTCCTGTTCTCGATTCGATGTCTGCCTGGGGAGAAGCGTACAAAAAGAAGCAATCGTAGGCGGCAGTACATGCTTTGAAAGTTTGGATTGCTGGGGCAAAGAATCTCGATAGTGCGCGATTCGATGGTGAGAAAAGTGCTGGAGCAAGCCAGCATCCCCGGTTTCGTGTGTATTGGAACGGCCTCGCTCGAACACATCAATGCAGAAGAGCATGAATCAAAGTCAGATTGTACGTTTTGTGGTTGATGGGTCTAGGGAGAAAACATCACGATCCACAAAATGCCTGATGACATGGTAGGGCATTTTTCGAGTGGACGCGTATGGACCGTGTCGCAACCACAAAACGTTGCATTTGACATTGAACTAAGCCGCTTTGGGTTAAATTTAATCGTAATGCGAGCGGGGGACTATCTTGCGCCTTGGGGTCTTTTCAGCCTTGGCGTCTCGCAGAAGCGGGTTTTCAGAGGAGAGGGATGAGCCTTTAAGTGAGCACACTTTTGTCTAGAAGCCGCGAGAGAGGGGTTGGATGAAAATCAGGCCAGAGCCGCGAAGCCCTGACCTGCTGTGTTTGTGGAGCCAGTGATAGGATTCGAACCTACAACCCACGGTTTACAAAACCGTTGCGCTGCCGTTGCGCCACACTGGCTTAAACGTGCTTGCCTATTATGCCATAAAACACTCTCAGTGGTTAAACCTTTTCGCTAATCTGTTTGAATTGTGAGCGCGACACGATATCAAGGTGCTAGAAGCACGAGGCGAAACACTGCTCAACCACTTCACTGGCTACACTTTCTCCCAGGTTAATGGGGCAGCGAGCTGCCTGTGCGAATCGGACGTATTTGAAAGGACTCCTTGCAAGCGTGATAGGCTAATAACTAATAGCGGTTATCAAAAATTCGTTGCGTTTTCTTTTCAGAGCGGGGCAGCTCACCAATTGCTACACCCTTCGCTACCGGCGTCAGGCCTATTTTTCCTTTAAAGATAAACACTAACTCTTTTTCTATGCGTTCTTTTTCTTCGCCCTCAGCTGCGGTCTCGAAAAACACGGTCATGATGTCTTTGCCGTACAGATGATCGATCATTACTTGATATTCCGACGATGCACCATCGGTAAACTTGATGACCTCTTCAATCTGTGCAGGGAAGACATTTACTCCCTTAATCTTGACCATGTCGTCTGTGCGTCCGACCAGAATATCCAAGCGTGTATACGGCGAACCACATGCGCATTGCCCAGGGATAATGCGTGTCAAATCGTGGGTGCGATAACGGATTAGCGGAGCGCCTTCTTTGCGCAGCGTAGTTATCACGAGCTCGCCAAGTTCGCCATCGGGCAAGACCTCTCCAGTTTTTGGGTCGATGATTTCAAAGTATAGATAATCATCCCAGCAATGCATCCCGTTGTGCTCCTTGCACGAAACACCGATGCCAGGACCGTAGATTTCGGTCAAACCATAAATGTCGAACAGCTCTACACCCAGTTCATTCGCGATACGCGTGCGCATTTTTTCGCCCCAGCGCTCCGACCCGATGATACCTTTTTTAAGCGACAGCTCATCACGAATGCCACGTTCGGTGATGGTTTCTGCCAGCAGCAGCGCATACGAACTTGTAGCAGTGAGCACTGTTGATTGCATGTCCTTCATAATTTTTAACTGTTTTTCGGTGTTTCCTGGCCCCATTGGAATAGCCATTGCGCCCAACAGCTCGGCACCTGCCTGAAAACCGATTCCCGCTGTCCACATGCCGAAACCAGGAGTAATGTGAATGCGATCCTTTGGCGTTACGCCTGCCATTTCGTAGCAGCGCGCAAACATAATGGCCCAGTCTTTGACATCTTGTTCGGTGTAAGGAATAATCACCGGTGTTCCCGTCGTGCCTGATGACGAGTGTATACGCACAATTTCTTCGTCGGGAACTGCCGCTAGCCCAAGCGGATACACGTCACGTAAATCGCTCTTTTCCGAAAAGGGAAGCTTCTCGAAATCTTCTTGCGTTTGCACATCGGATAAATCGATGCCTTGAAACTTTTGAGCGTAGAAGGGCGATTTGTCTTTAAGTTGCGCAAATTGACTCTTGAGTAAAGAGAACTGGTCGTCGTTTATTTTCATACCTTGGTCCTTAATGCGTTGCACTACTGGGCTTTTTACGATAGCTATAATACCGCTAAATCAATTGCTTTGAGGTTAAGTGCGACAAATCTTTCCTTCACACTTACCTTGACTGCTTCTCTTAGGTCGTCCAAACCCAGGCCAATGTTGCTTTGATCGAGAGCTGTCGCGAGAAGAATCATGTTGAGAGCTTTACGGGTGCCTATCTGATCGCACAATTCCGCATCATTAACAGATACAAAGCGCGATGTGCTTGTCCCATCACTCAGTGCAGAATTAAGGTAATTAATCATCGCTGCTGGTTCATAAGGTTGATCGCTCAATGTGGCTGTAACTGGCTCTACGCCTGTGGTCGCGCTAACCAAGATTCCATCAGGAGCCAAATATGGCAGCACACGTACCGCTTCAGCAGGTTCGAATGCAATGATTAAGTTTGCGCTGCACGGTGCAAGAAGCGAAGAATATAGCGGCTCTCCCTGATTTCCCATGCGGATATGTGAAACCACACTGCCGCCTCGTTGCGCCATGCCAATGGTCTCGCCGGTGCGTACCTGCCACCCTTTGCTTTGCGCAGCTTGCGCCAACACCTTTGCAGCCAGCACGGTTCCTTGCCCGCCTACGCCTGTCATCAAGATATTAAGCATCAGCCTGCACCTCCTCAGCGATTGCGTCAAAAGAGCACACTGAAACACATAGCCCGCAACCAGTGCAAAGAGAGGTGTCCACAATCGCTTGATTTTCGCTTGCAGAAAAACCGATAGCGGGGCATCCAATCTCGGTGATACAAAGTTTGCAACCCGTGCAAGCATCGGTTAGCACTTTGACCGGGCTTAAAGGTGGTACCAGCGAAATACACGGCGCCTTAAAAATAATAGCTGAAGGGCCCGAAGCGGTCAGCGCGCGCGTTGCTGCTTCGACGCTTTTGTTGAGATCGAAAGGGTAGGCGCTCTCAATTGTTTCAACGCCGAAGGCTTGCAACACAGCTTCGATTGAAATCGGCTTGCTCTGCGTACCCATGAGCGTTTGACCAGTTCCTGGATGAGGTTGCGCACCAGTCATTGCTGTGGTCGAATTATCAAGTACCGCAATACAAATGTCGTGTTGGTTGTATAGCGCGTTTACGATTCCTGTGAGTCCGCTGGCGAAAAAGGTCGAATCACCTACGAACGCAACACACTTTTTGGCGGGTTCGACTATTGAAAAGCCCTGCGCCATCGTGATGCCAGCACCCATGCACAGGCAGCTGTCCACCATGTCAAGCGGTTGAGCATTGCCGAGGGTGTAGCATCCTATATCGCCAGCGTAAATGGCTTCTTGTTTCATATTCTTGAGCGCGCGTTTGATGGCGTAAAAGCTTCCACGATGAGGACACCCCGCGCACAGCACCGGCGGACGAACAGGAATAGGTGGTGCTTCGCAGCTTGTGGCAGATGTGGCGCAGCCCTCACCTTCGATGGCCAGCACATCATCAAGTAGACCGAGACTTTGGAAAAGCTTGGTCAGGCGTTCTTGAATGTCGTCAACCGTGTTTTCTCCGCGGTCGCGCGAGCAGCCGCTGAGCATGCCCTCTACCTCAAATGAGCTGTGATGTTGGCCTGCATAGCGCAGCGCTTCATCTTCGAGTACGTGATCTAGCTCCTCGAATACGGCGACAGTTGTTAAACCGGCAGCAAATTGCTCGAAGGCTTGGCTTGGGAAAGGATACGGCGTGCCTACTTGCAGGAAGCGATACGCTGGCATGGCGATGCCATTTTTCGCGCAGGCAGCTTCTATGCTGCGCAGTGCTTCTTGAGTATATGCTGCGCTTACTCCTCCTGTTAGAATGCCAACTTTCGGCGAAGTGTTCGAATTGTTTTTCTCGAAACTATCATTAAATGCAGCAAGTTGGGGTACTTGCGAGTAATCTGCTGCAATAGCTTTTAGACGTTCATTAATCTCACCGTGAGCTTGGTAGGCGCGGCGTGGAAAAATCACCCAGCGCGAGTCACGCGTGAACCCGTCGAACGTGCGCGGGCTGGTGTGTGTGGGCACCTCAGCAAACGATGATGCATGGCATACGCGGGTTGATGAGCGTACGATAACCGGCGTTTTGTAGCATTCGGATAGTTCGAAGGCTGCCAGAATCATGTCGTATCCCTGCTCGGGTGTTGATGGATCGAGGACAGGCACTTTCGCAAAGCTTGCGAATCTGCGCGTATCTTGTTCGGTTTGAGAAGATATCGGACCTGGGTCGTCTGCTACAAACAGGACGAGACCACCTTTGACGCCAATGTAGTTTAGGCTCATCAGGGCATCACTAGCAACATTGAGCCCTACCTGCTTACACGTGAACAAGCTGCGCGCACCTGCGACGGATGCTGCCGCAGCAACTTCAAGGGCTGCTTTTTCGTTGGTGGACCACTCGACGTGCACGCCCTGTGCTCGTCCTGCTGCGCGTTCTGCTGCGATTGTTTCGATGACCTCAGAAGACGGCGTGCCAGGATATCCTGCGACAACGCGGACTCCTGCCGCCAAGGCAGCATGCGCGAAGGCCTCGTTTCCCATAAGTAGTTGGTTCATAGTGTTGACCTCAGATCGAACGAATTAACTCAAGCAGAAAGTTTACCTCAAACAATGCCCTATCGCTGTTTTAACATGTAGATTCAACGCGGTGTAGAGCTTCTTTTACCTAAAAGTCCAAACGTCAGTAGGGGCTTTGTCTTAATGGCAAGATCAAGAGCTTTTTGAAAGCCTATGTGGCCTTAGTTGCTAATTCTTCTTGAAGCCGCTCGACGAGTAGGGGAGGCAGCTGCGACTCAGAGGCAGGTGAGACTTGAAGGATGCTTGTCAACCGAGAGAGAAAGGCTTGAGGAAAATCGGGTACTACTACTTGCAGACATTCGGCAATACTGTAATTTGTATCGGGGCGTGACCGAAACGCGAGGACACCTATAATTCCGTTGATTACGAACTCAAGCAAAATCATGGCTTCTTCAGGAAGGTCATTTTCGTTAAGTTGAAGGGTCTCAAGCCACGCATCGCGAATCGTTTGCTTTAAACGCTCAATAACTTCAACGGAACTCTTTGGACCAGCGAGGATGCAGATGCGATCAATCTTTTGCATAAAACGAGAATCGCTCAGCATTTCGTTCGTTTCATCTTGACCGGTTAAGGCGTAGGTGAAAATAATCCGAGGTATCTCTTTGGGAAAATTGCGATCGATAGCGGAGTCAATCAAGTCATTGATATCAGTAAAGTGGTAATAGAAGGAACCCCGTGCGCATTTAGCCTCGGCGACAATCATATTGACCGTAATTTCTTTGAGAGGGAAGCGTTGAATAAGTGTCCAGAACGCCTCCTCTAGTCGCAGTTCGGCAGGCGCTTCGGGCGAGTCTTTCCTTGGACGTGCCATATCTGCTCCTCTCGCATAATTAAACAAATTAGTGTCTGGTGACCATTTAATTCAGCGTTGGTAGCTCTTAGAATAACAGTAATTAGTCATTATGTACAATTTAAATAGGAGGAGATGAGAATCATGGAACACGCAGGAAGCGAAAAGAAGAAGCTCGTTATTCCCCTTGTTGTTTTGATAGTGGTGTCATGCTTAGTTGCGCTAATTATCTATCCGGTGGTTTCAGCTTCTCCGAAAGATATTTCTCTCGCGGTGCTTTCACTTGACGAGGGTGCTCAGGCTCCACAAGGGGAAGTCAATGCTGGTGAAATGGCTGTTGCTCACATTACTTCAGCAGCTGAAGACGACTCGCCGGTTGCCTGGACCGAATTCGATTCACAAAAAGACTTGGATGATGCTTTCGCTGCGAACGAGATCTATGCGGCTATAGTGCTGCCCGCAGATTTCACTAGCTCAAGCATGGCCGCTCAAATGGGCTTGGGAGAACAAAGTGTACCCAAGGTTATAATTGACCAGGGAAAAAATCCTGCAATCGCCGAGACAATTGAAACCATGCTCGCTCAAATGCTCAGTGAGCAAAATATGAACGTTGAAATTGAATATGTGAACCAGGTTGATGAAGGTCTTGGTTCGGGAATTATGGCGCAGCAAATGAGCTATCTTCTCACCATCCTTATCACCATTGTGTGCTCAATTGTACTATTCGTGGCATCAAGACCGGCACCGCATGCCTCTAAAAAGGATCGTGTTGTAGGTATTCTCATCCAGCTGAGTTATGCAGCACTTCTTTCTTTGGGAATTGGCTGGTTTGTGAGTTTCTTCATGACGGCTTTTGCAGAATTAGCTATTCCTTTCGTCGAAATTATGCTGTTTATCTGGCTAGCCAGCTTCGCGCTTATGATGCTTTTCCTTTGTTTCTTCAATCTGCACTTTGCCTTAGGCGCGCTTGCTTTGGTCACCATAGTTGTGTGTGGTATTACCACGGCTTTGATTCCTTTTGAGCTTTTACCTGAGTTTTGGCAATCCTGGCTCTATCCATGGATACCTGAGCGATTCGTTGCTGATGGCTTGGCTCAGATTCTTTATCGAGGGGCAGAAGTCTGGAATAGCTCAAGCATGATGTTGGCGGGAATTGCTGCAGGGGGAGCAGCCCTCAGTTTTCTTTCGCTACTGAAGCCAAGTTCAGAAAGTAAAGCGGCTAAAGAATAGAGTTTCATTCGCCCAATCTCAAAACCGTATACTATATCGTGGGCTCTGCCTGCGGTATAGTATCGTTTTGTAATGTGAGAAGGATTAGGGAAGAAGGGCTCGCAGATGGCATTTCTGCTGAACTGTCTTTATGTCGGAATCGGAGGCTTTCTTGGCTCTGTTCTACGGTATTTGTTTAGCTTTCTTCCGCTTGGAGGGGAGTCAAGTTTTCCCTATACAACCTTGATAGTAAATGTCACTGGTGCACTTCTGATTGGATTCATAGTTGCTTATCTCGCACGTTTTTTCGCGCCCGACCATGAGCTGCTCTTGTTTTTGAGGGTGGGTGTATGCGGGGGCTTTACCACTTTCTCAGCATTTTCGTTTGAATCGATGGAGCTATTAAAAAGCGGCGAAATTCTCACCGCTAGTGTCTACATCGTAGTAAGTGTTGTCTTATGTCTTGGCGCTGTTGTTCTTGGCGACTATCTTGCAGGATGGACGAAAACTTCAGCCTGAGTACGTTTTTAAGCCTAGACCGTACCTGTTTTCCATGAATTCATGTACGCGAACTGCTCTGACGTGAGCTCGTCGATTTTCACTCCCAAGGTTTCGAGTTTTACTTGAGCAATCTTCGCGTCGATGTCTTCAGGAACGTCATAACAATCAGGTTTAAGCTCGCTTGCATGTTCGACCATATATTCTGCGCAGAGCGCTTGGTTAGCAAAGCTCATATCCATAACCGATGCTGGATGTCCTTCTGCGCCCGATAGGTTAATCAAGCGTCCATCGGCAAGGAGAATAATCGTGCGTCCATCCTGCAGAGTATATTCTTCAACCAGGGGTTTTAGCATCTCGCGTTTTGTTGCATTCTCTTCAAGCCAGGGAATATTAATCTCGGAGTTAAAGTGACCGGAGTTACAAATAATCGCGCCGCTTTTCATATTGCGATAGCAGCATTCGTCGATAACATTAAGATTTCCCGTGACCGTCACCCAGATATCAGCTTGTGCGGCAGCCTCTTCGCGTGGCATAACCTGGAACCCGTCCATGACCGCTTCAAGAGCGCAGGTGGGATCGATTTCGCACACAATTACGTTGCAGCCCATACCCTTGGCGCGCATGGCGAGACCTTTTCCACACCAGCCGTAACCAGAGACAACCAGGGTACGACCAGCGAGCAGGCGGTTGGTAAGACGTACGATTCCATCGAGAGTTGATTGCCCAGTGCCGTAGCGATTGTCGAAGAAGTGCTTTGTCTTTGCTTCGTTAACGGCGATGATGGGGTATTT
This sequence comes from Raoultibacter sp., assembly GCA_050945135.1. GTDB lineage: Bacteria > Actinomycetota > Coriobacteriia > Coriobacteriales > Eggerthellaceae > WRIS01. The sequence goes on along the minus strand of JBMNSJ010000001.1, from coordinate 41,430 downwards.
AAGCGCAGCTTCATTAGCCATAGCTGCAAGGCGAATAACACCAGTCGTAGTTTCTTCGGTGCCACCAATGATATGGTCAAGCGCTTCGGGAAAGCTCTCATGAATGCGCCCGACAACGTCGGCACCATCATCCATGGTGATCTGCGGTTGAGCATCAATAACGGCATCGATATGCTGATAATACGTTTCTGTATCCTCGCCCTTAATGGCAAACACGGGAATGTCGAAATGCTTTACCAAGGCGGCAGCGGTGTCGTCTTGAGTTGAGAGCGGGTTTGATGCGCAAAGATAGACATCTGCGCCACCTGCTTTTAGCGTGCGCATGAGGTTGGCTGTTTCCGTGGTTACATGTAGGCAAGCACCAATTCGGAGCCCTTCCAGAGGTTTTTCGCGTTCAAAACGTTCACGAATACTTGCAAGAACAGGCATGTCTCGGTCTGCCCATAAGATTCGTTTTAAGCCGTCATCAGCTAGTTCAATATTTTTAATGTCGTAGTTCATAAACATAATCTCCTTTTCGTTCGGGAACAGAGTACCACACCAAATTTCTGTGAGAGTCTCCCGAGATATGGAGTTGGTGTGCAGGAGCGGTGAAGGTACGTATGAATTCAAGTATGTAGTAAGCAGGAAATATGGAACTCTACTGATTGTGGGGCTTTTTTTGCTTGCACAGCCTATAATGCTTGAAGCGTAAATCCGGCTAATAGTGTGAAAATGAGCGCGCGACGCTCTACGGTGGCACGTCCAAGAGAGTAGGACGGTAAAGACGATACTAGCGACACCAGGCAAAAAGGGGTGTCGGTAAAAAGGAGCATAACGGAAGTGTTCGACCAGTTTTTCTCTCAGATATCGTTCGTCGATATTTTCAATTTCTGCGTTTTTCTAACCTTTACTATTTGTTATACCTACCAAATCTTCTATATCTTCGTCTCGCTTTCGCGTAAAGCGCCTGTTCGTGAGGCTAAGAAGAACCATCGTTACGCGGTAATGATTTCTGCACGAAACGAAAGTGCGGTTATTGCTGATCTTATTCATAGCATCAAGGTGCAAAACTATCCGCAAGAGCTCATCGATGTATTCGTTATTGCAGACAATTGCGATGACAACACTGCCGACGTTGCTAAAGACGCTGGCGCCATCGTATTCAAGCGCTTTAACGATAAAGAAATTGGAAAAGGCTACGCACTCGATTATGGATATAACGCCATTAAAGAGCACTACGGAAGCAGGGGATACGAAGCCTTTTTCGTGTTTGATGCTGATAACGTACTCGATGTAAATTACTTCAGCGAAATGAATAAGACTTTCGATAGCGGCGCAAAAGCATCCACGAGCTATCGCAACTCGAAGAACTATGACTCTAACTGGATTTCTGCCGGTTATGCAACGTGGTTTTTACGCGAAGCGCGTTTCCTTAATCAGTCGCGCCTTACGCTTAACACGAGTTGCGCAATTTCAGGTACCGGGTTCTATATTGCCGCAGATGTGCTCGAAAAGCATGGCGGATGGAAATGGCATCTTCTTACTGAGGATATCGAGTTCTCTGCTCAAAGCATTATCGATGGCATCCGCATAAGCTATACGCCTGGTGCTGTGCTCTACGACGAGCAACCTATTACCTTCAAGGATTCTTGGAACCAGCGCTTCCGTTGGGCAAAAGGTTTCTATCAGGTGTTTTGGCATTATGCCGCAAAGCTTGCTAAGGGTATCTTTACCAATCCAAAGGGTGCACGATTTGCCTGCTACGACATGTTGATGACTATTTCACCAGGAATGTTGCTTACCATCATTGCTGTCTTCGTTAATTCCACCATCATTATTCTGTCGTTAACGGGAGTGTTATCAACTGGCATTGCCTTGGCTTCTTCGATTTCGTCGGTCATCTTCTGCATCTTTAACTACAGTGTCGTTATGTTTGTGTTTGGCGTGCTCACCACCTTTACTGAGTGGGACAACATTCACTCTACGCCAGCCAAAAAGGTACGCTATATGTTCACCTTCCCCTTCTTTATGCTTACCTATATTCCAATTGCTTTAGTTGCATTGGTAAAGAAGTGTGAGTGGAAGCCAATCAAGCATACGATTTCGGTCGATGTCGGAGAGCTTTCAGATGCACATGGAAACAAAGAGCGTATCAGGTAGTTTCAAGTAGCTTTCAGCAAGAGCGCATTCTCGCAAAGGGGTGCGCTTTTTTTGTTGAAGCATAAGAACCGGCTTTCTTGGGCCAGGTCTAGTACCTACCAAACGCGAGCGAAGGTAAGGCAGTAGACAGACTTTGCTCCTCGTTCGAGCAGTTTCTTACTTGCAAAACTTAGCGTAGATCCGGTGGTATACACATCATCGACCAACAGAATTGAGCGTGGAAGTTCTTTTTCTAAAACCCTAAAACGCTGTTCCATATTAAAGATTCGTTCATGTCGAGTAAGGGAGCGTTGGTCCTTGCTTGCAGGGCGCTCGAATAGTGAAGTGACGGGCAGGCTTAAACCCCAGCCTACTTCTCGTGCCAAGAGCTCGGCGTGGTCGAAACCGCGTCTTCTTAGTGCTTTAGCACTCGCAGGTACAAAGCTTATCTGCATGTCGGGGTTAACTTCGAGCCATTTTGGTGGAATCACCTCACACATCATGGATCCAAGAGCAGAAGCGAGTCGTTGTTCGTTCTTGTCTTTATAGGTGGTGATAAGGCGAGCACTTGCAGCATCGAAGTTCGCTACAGACACGCAAGCAGTATACGGAGGCTTTTTCATGCCTAGGTCCGCCATTACGACAGGGTTGCACTCGGAACACTGAACTGCGCCAAAAGGAGCTCCGCAGCGCTCACAACGTCGCCAGTGATCAATATAGCTCAGCTCAAACAAGCATTTCTCGCACAGCAAAGTGCCCGGGCAATCACAGAGCGCACAGCGAGTTGGCCAGAAGGTTTCAGCTAGCGTTTCTCGTGCGGAGTCTACATAGGCCAGGGCTCCTGCGCCAAGCTTGCCCCTCGATCGCTGAGACTCCTCCCATAATGCTGATAGCCGTGATTTCTGTTGAAGTATTTTTGTGGGTAATCGCATGCAGACTAGTGTAGAGGGCGATTACTACAGAAAGCATACACAAGCCAGAGTCTAATCCTGGCAATCTCGTCATTGAAATCTGCTACACTATTTCATGCTTCTTTCGGGTCTGTAGTTGCGGGGATTATTCCCTCAATCCATGGCAGATGCGGTCAAAAGGATCCACGTAAGCCTGGAGATTGCTTCAGGTGAGCATGGCGCATTCTAGAGGTAAGACGCACCGCTCGTTTTTAGCAGCATACCGCTGCGCGGGCGAGAGAGTGTAAGGGTGAGAGCTCTGCTCCTGTGCGCGAGTGTGGGGGCAAAGACTAGGTCAGTCGAGAGAAGCGAAGGTAATAACCAATGGACGGAGGCATTTTCGTGACAGGTAAGCTTGCAGGTAAACGTATTGGAGCACTCGTAATTGGCGCATTGCTATGCTGTGCAATGGTCCTTGTCTTTTCTGGTTGCAGTTCAGAAACCTATCAGCCAAAAGAGAAAACCCCAAGCGTTTCAACTCCCGTAGTTGGTAAAGAAGGTGTCTTACGAGTTGGTGTTGATGCTAACAGCTCTCCGTTTGCAGGAACTACGAGTTCTTCGGGTATCGTTGGTGTCAATGTTGATATTGCAGCTGCTATTGCAGACGAGCTTGGTCTTAAGCTTGAAATCGTTGATTATGGTAGCGATCCCGCTAAAGCATTGTCTTCTGGTAACGTTGACATTGTTATGGGTGTCGATGAGTCAAACTCTACCTACAACTTCTGGTCCTCAGATGCGTATATCGAAAGTGCCGTCGCCTTGTTCTCCACAGATTCGAGTGCAAAGATTCCAAGCGACTCTACATCAAAGATTGCCGCACAGACTTCTTCGATGAGCGCTTGGGAAGTTAACAAGCAATTCGGCGAAGAATCTCTGGTTTCTTCTGAGTCTTTGAAAGCTGCCTTTGCAGACCTTGACTCAGGTACTGTTGATTATGTTGCGGCAGATGCAGTTATCGGTAGCTTTGCTGCTAATCAAGACGGAATAGAGGTCAGTCTTGTAGGTCTTCTGCAAAAACCGAGTGGCTATGCTATCGGTGTGTCTGATGATAATTCTGATTTAAAGCAAGCTATCAGCGATACCCTTGCAAAAATGTCTGAAAACGGAGTTATCGAGCTTATCGAAAAGAAGTGGCTTGGGGCTCACATTGATCTTTCCAAAGTTGAGCTTTCCAAAACTGCAAAAGCTGCGGTGTCTGCAAGTGCCGCCACCGATGGTGCAGCTACTGAAGAAACCAGCACAGAGGCAGCTGCTACTCCTGAAGGAGAGGCTAGCGCTAATCAGCAAGCTGCAGCAAGCGAGGGTGGTAACTCCGAGAGTACAACAGAAAGCTCCGCAGACAACAACGCTGCAACCGAATAGTTGCTGCATAAACCTTTTTATTGAGTGATGCGTATGAGGCAGTTTTTTAGCTGCCTCAATTACCTAATGGCTGCAGTCTCCGGCGGGGCTTTCCTCTTGCGACACTCCGGTTTATAGATGTCTCAACTACCGAATAGCTTAATCGTAAGCTGGTTGGGATAGCCTGCTTGGCGGGAGGTTTTGCCCCTCAGCCAGAAAAGCTTGTGCCGCTCAGGCTCAGCTGAACCTGAGCGCCCCTGTAGATTCATTTTTTCCGCCAGTTTTGCCAAAGAAGCGCGAAAGTGCGTGATTTTTCTTTCGAGCAAGTAGCCTTAGCCCTCCCAAACATGGGGAAAGCTTCGTTCTTAGACGCAGATTACTCTTTTGGTACGCGCACTATCTAAAATCTGTACCACGCTGCCCTCGATTTTGATACAAAGACTACAGCCTGAAGTCAGGACGCGGTAATAAATTGCTTCTTTGGGGTTTGTCGCATTTCGCCCACATCTTGCTTTAGCTCAAAAAGTCTTCGAGGATTTCGCTTTCGGCTTCCTCTTCGGAAAGACCGAGCGTCATGAGCTTAACAATCTGATCTCCTGCAATCTTTCCAATGGCAGCCTCGTGCACGAGTTCAGCTTCGGTGCTCGCTGCTTCAATGCCGGGGATGGCGGTTACACGCGCCTTGTCCATGATGATGGCGTCGCATTGGATATGTCCATGGCAAGCTGCTTGACCCACTACGAGTGGATTGAATGTTTGCATCGAAGAATCTTTAGCAACGCTTCGGGAGATTACCTGGATATTTGATCCGTCTCCAACAAGGTCAATTTTCATATTGGATATTGCAACCTGCTTGTCATGCGTAAGGATCTTTTCGTTAAGGACAAGCTTAGAGTTTTCGGCTAGCTCTGCATTGGTGTCGCGCGTCGTAGATGAGACACCTTTGAGCTGAGTTAACTCCATTTCGCAATATGCCCCGTCTTCAAGATAGACATTGGTGACAGGGTTTAAAATGCGTTCTCCATCGCCCTCACCTTCGCCGTAATGCTTTTCGATATAGCGTGTGCGCGAATTCTTGCCGCAATAAAAACTGTGAATACCATCATGTTCTGATGCTTCGTGACTGTCGTTATGGATGCCGCATCCTGCGATAATAGTAACGTCGCAGTTTTCGCCAATGTAGAAAGTGTTATACACCACATCTTTCAAACCAGCTGCAGTAAGAATAACGGGGATATATACTGTTTCGCCGCGAGTACCTGGCTTAATATGGATGTCGATGCCGGGCTCGTCGCTTTTAGTCGAAATCTCGATATTAGCTGAAGAGTTCCGCTCGAGGAGCTGGCCATCTTTTCTGATGTTGTAGGCGCCTTTCGGCACGCCATGAATGCTTGCAATCTCTGCAAGAAGGCTTTGGTCGATGGGGGATAAGTCAACTGCCATAATGTTGGGCCTGCACTTTCGTATAAATAAAGGACCTAGATTAACAGGTCGTCGGTATTTCGGTTAAGTGAAGATCGGGCGGAACGGTGAAGTTGCACACGGGGTTTTCCTTCGAAGAAAGTCCAAGTTCAGGCATGATATCTTCGGTAGAACCAGTTGCGCGTACTCTGCCATTCTCAAGCCAGATAATGTTATCAGCTAGCTGAATAATGCGTTCTTGATGCGAGATAATCACAATCGAGCGTCCGTTGCGAGCTTCGTGGATATCGCGGAACGTTTCGGTTAAGCGGTCGAAGCTCCATAGGTCGATACCCGCTTCGGGCTCGTCATAAATGGCAATCTTTGGGTCGCGTGCCAAGATGGTGGCAATCTCAATACGCTTCATTTCGCCACCTGATAAGCTCTTATCCACCTCGCGTGTGAGATAGTTTGCCGAACAAAGACCAACTTTTGCAAGGTATTCATTACACGCAAGCATAGGAAGTTTATTTCCTGAAGCGATGTCGAGCAGCTTTTTGACTCTCATGCCCTTAAATCGAGCAGGCTGTTGGAATGCGTAGCCAATTCCTCGTTGTGCGCGCTCGGCAATAGAGAGCTCGGTGATGTCTTCACCGTCGAGGATAATCTGGCCTTCTGTGGGCTTTTCGATACCCATAATAAGTTTTGCGAGTGTCGATTTACCGCCACCGTTTGCACCGGTGATGACGGTAAACATGTTGTCGTCAATGCTTAAAGACAGCCTATCGATAATCCGCTTTTTCTTAGAGCTTCCTTCTTCTTGGGCTACGTCAAAGGAGATGTTCTTGAGTTCTAACATATGCGTCTCTCTCTCATTAATTTGTCACTCAATAAGTAACATTTACCCTAGAGCATGTCAAGTAACGCTCGGGCAACCATGTCATTCCATTGTTTTCACGTATAAAGGTACAACATTTGCTTCGAATATCCCACTCTGCGCAAACAATTTCTTTTACAAATCGCATGCTAGGCTACCTTAACAGCCCAATAAATCGAAAACTTCAAAATCTTTCGAAGAGTTTTCGATAATGCTGCGGTTTCCAAATACGCACATTGCATTCTTTTCGATAATGGAATCAAAGGCCGGGGCTAAATCGTGCAGCTGGTCAAGAGTGGTTTCCAGTATTTCGTGTCTGGCTTGAGCGCGCCAGCCAGGGTCGAGCTCGCCGATGAACTCAGCATCTTGACGACGCGCAATCTCGCGAGCTTTGCGAGGTGCATCGTAGATTGCAGCAGAAGAGATGATATAGCCACGCAGCTCTTCTTCACTCGGATTAAAATTCGTCAGCCATTCGCCGCTGCGATCAAAATAATCGATTGTTGCATCCAGATTGGGATCGCGATATGAATAAAACTGCATTCCGCCACTTCGCTCTGCCTTAAAGCCCGCGCCGTATGCACCGCCTTTTACGCGTACCTCGTTCCAGAGATAGTCATAGGAAAGAATGCGGTTGGCTACCTGATAAATACCCGAATAGGGAATATCAAGCAAGCGCCGGTCAAAGCCCTTTGCTGCAAAGCAAACCTCACTTGGCATAACAAAAGCTTCGTTCTTGACTTCTGGTTTTGGAACGACGAAATGGCGCTCATGGCTTCCTTGTGAGAAATTGAGCTTTCCCACATGCTCCCAGTAAAGATCCTTCTCTTCTTTTGTTCCGGTAAAACTCGTAAGAGCACCGTTTTTTACGAAAAGGCGCTTGCTTATTGAGCGTAGTCGCGCGACGAGGTCTTCGGCACGGTCGTCAAAATTTGCAAGTAAGTCTTTGAGGAACTTATAAAAGTCGATACCAACGAGATGCTCTCGTACGACAGCGGCGGGCGCATAGTATGAGGCTACGCGAGACATTGCAGCATTGTGGCCGGCATTGATGGACTCTTGTTCCATTCCCAAGCGCGTCTGCGTAAGAATGTCTTTTATCTTTTCGGTGTTATCAAATAAGGTTGAAGAGCAAATCTCGTTAGGTATAGAGGCAAGATACTCAATCTTTTCCACAAGGGACGAAGCGCCGATAACAATTTTAGGTTTGAGAATCGTGGCGTCGGCCTCATTGCCATACACCTCAACAAAGATTCGAAGGCTTCCCAGGTGAGTATGCACCAGGGAGTCAAGCTCTTCAGCCCGGTGATGGCGGGTGTCAAGCTTGCCTAAGAGACGCATGAGAACCGACACATAAGGAATGTCCTCGAAAGTAAGGCAGTCTAGATCAAGATAGTGATATACGTAGTTAATGCCACGAGCTGGGATATCGTGATGCAGACAGGGGATAACTGTGTCTTCGGAATAGACGCACTCCGGATCTGCAGAAAGCTCTCCAATATCGCTGAGTTGCAACATGGGAAGCGTAGCTACCGCCTCAGGACTGTCGTCGAGCTCCTGCAAACGCTGAAGCTCCTGAGCCTCGGCGATGATCTGCTCAATTTCTTCAGGACTCATTTTTGCTTTGATTGAGGCAAGTTTCTCGGCAACGCGCACTTGCTCCATATACTTTACGGGACGAATTTCTACTTCTGCCATATGATTAGATTCAAGAAATATCTCTCGCAAAAGATCGTCATAAAAGCTTGTGGAGAGCTTATCGCGCAAATCGGCAAAAGCCTCTTCGTATTTTAGGTTTGTAGTGGCTTGAGAATCGTCGTAGAGCCAACCACCTAAGCTTTGCATGGCAAGCAAAACTCCATCAGCAACACCAAAATCTCGCTCGCGCACCGTGAATTCCGCATGCGAAAGTGAAGCTTCAAGGCGATCGCGAGGAACACCTTGTTCAAGGATGGTTCGTACTGCTTTTTCCACTTCAGTCAAAAAGACTTCAGAAGCGTGCTTCTTGCTTCCTTTTGCTTGAATCGCTACTAAAGGTTGTAGTTGTTCATCAATAAGATATCCATTGATGTCATCGGCAATTTGCGCATCAAGTAGCAAGCGTTTTAAGGGCGCCTCATTACTTCCCATCAAGGCGTTTATCAAAATATCAACGGCGAGGATGCGCTCACGCTCTGAGGCTTGTGCAACAACGTAGGCAAGTCCCACCGAAGCGTTTTCTGGTGCGGTAGACATCTCGCGCACGACACCCATGGTTTTGGTAGGTTTTTGAATAAGCAAAGGATTAGGAGGTCCAGCAGGTGCTTGTGGTGTAGACAGGTAATTCTCATCAAGAAAAGCGAGCTGACGCTCTACTTCCATATTTCCATAGAGCACCATATAGGAATTGTCATAGCGATAATGACGACGGTGAGCGTCTAAGAAATCCTCATAGGTAAGCGATGGGATATGTTTTGGATCGCCACCTGATTCAAACGCGTAGGCAGTGTCGGGGAAAAGAGCAGTACTAAGCGCGTTGTAGAGAACCGAATCGGGGTTAGAAAGGGCACCCTTCATCTCGTTAAAAACTACGCCGTTATAGCGGAGCTCAGATTCCGCATCATCAAGCTCGTAGTGCCAACCTTCTTGTTCGAAAATCTCACGCTTGTCATAGATATTAGGGTTGAATACCGCATCCATGTAGACATCCATAAGATTCATGAGGTCTTGTTCATTTGTGCTGGCCACCGGATACATGGTTTTATCCGGGAAGGTCATTGCGTTAAGGAAGGTTTGCATTGAGGATTTCAATAGATGAACAAAGGGTTCCTTAACAGGAAACTTCTTTGATCCACACAAAACCGAATGCTCAAGAATATGAAACACTCCCGTGTTGTCAACAGGAGGTGTTTTGAAAGTAATAGCAAAAGCTTTGTTCTCGTCATTGTTTTTAAGGTAGAGCAGCCGCGCACCACTTGCTTGATGTCGCATACGATAGGCGATACCGTCAAGTTCAGAGATGGGTTCTTCAGCTTCGACGACGAAGCCATTGACCACAGAATCGATTGCTAATTTCACTATATTTCACCTTACCTAAAGCCGTCAGAAGTTAGGATACCAAAGCAAATCGATTCAATGATTCTCATAGGTTCGCGAACATGAATAAGGTACAGATTCGCCGCCGAACGAGGGCATTTCATCTATAATGCGAGTATCATCAGAAAGGATGAAGCATGAAAAACGATGACGGTTTCTCGATTATCAGCGTTTCTGCAGACGATGACGAGATAGTCATCCAGGCGGGAATCACCGAAAAGCCTCCTTTAGAAGAGGAGCCAAACGATGTTGTCGCGCAGGCTCCAGCGGCGGCGAGTGAGGCAGAAAGCTCTGTGCAAACTGAGCTTGTCGAGCATGCACCAGTGAGAAAAAAAGAGGTTTACCAGGGAGTTACGAAAGAAGATTTAGAAGTAACAGGCCCATTCCAGAAGATGCGCGTTGTCATTCTTGTTTGCGGATTACTCCTCCTCGTCGGATTCATCGTCTATTTCATGTTTTTACGCTAAAATGTTGCTACCTCATTTCTGCTATGGTGCAGATACTAGGAAGGTTTAAACGATGCCCAAACATGCACGAACCGAAGATTCAAAATTTAAGAAAACAAAAAAGACGAACGAAGAGGCTCAGCCAATCGAAGGCGATGCGTCTGAAGCTACACCAGAAAGTGAGACAGCGGGAGAGAGCACTGATTCTCCAATCGATGTCCAACCTTCTGTCGAGCAAGGCGGACAACATGCTGCGGCAGCAGAGCCAGTTAAGCCTCACTTAACCATACATCAAAAGAAATCGCGCCGCATGCGACGAGTTCTTATTGTCGTGCTGGTTTTAATTGTCGTCCTCATCGGCGCTTTAGGTTATCTAACCTACCTTCTTTTCCAGGAAGCACAAACCCAGGCAAGCCAGCAGGCATTAAGCCAGGGCTCTACCGATGTTGATGAGCTCAAAGAAGGAGAGACGAAAGATTCCTCCTCAACGGCCAAAAAAGAAATCGAAGCTCCAGCGCTTGTGTCAGTCCTCGGCAAAACACAAGATGAGAGTCTCGAAATCATAGGACGTGGAGCTACAGTTATCTCTGCAACACCAGTTGACGAAGAGGGTAATGCCATCAAGTCAAGCGTGAAGATTTCATTGACGGATGAGCCAAGTGCAGCTCGAGCTGGAACCCCTACGGTCTATCTTGATCTTGATGCGGAAGGGCATGTTATTTCGTCTGGATATTCTGCCGCCGCTTCGTCTTTGGGTTATGGCTCCTCAAGTTTTGCTGATGCTATTTCCAATGAAAAGATTATCGAGAACACGCTTGAAGAAGCAGGCTTGATTTTGCCTGAGGGAGCTGTCGTGCTTCCGCACGATAAAACTCTCTACTCTACCTACGGTACCGACGGCACGACGCTAACCAACGAGCAGTTCTCCTTTGCAGGATCGGTCGAGCAAGAGGGTGTTGTCTACGAGTGGTCGGCAGTACTTCGCTACGATTACACTGCAGCAAATTCAACGGGAAATCTTGCGAACACCGTTCGCCAAGTGTACATCTATGTGAGTCTGCCAGGAGTTGCAGCACCTGTACAGACAGAGCCTGTCGCCGAGTAATTCACACAGACGTACAGTAAGCTCGAAGCATGAGAGAAGCTTGAAGAGTCTACGAAGCTCTCATCATGGGGCCTTATCTTTTCTCATGCACAATGTTTTCGCCGTTCTCTTTCTTGCGCTCGCGAACTTTTGTGCTAAGATGGTTCAGCTGTTAAACAAGTGAGGATTATCCTCCACCTGGTTCGGCGCTTGAAGCGGCTGATGGGTCATATGAATATTTGCTCTTTTTAGAGTATCTTTTTGAATATGAACCCGTGGCTAATGCTTCGGGTTTTTTAAGTTTTCTGTAGTGTCTAGAAAGACACAAAAGGAGGTGAGCGCGATAGCTGCTCAAGAGCCACGGCTCAATAACGAAATCACTGTAAGGGAATGTCGCCTTATCGGATACGATGGCGCACAGATGGGCATCGTCTCGATTGCCGAAGCACAGCGCATCGCAGATGAAGAAGGGTACGATCTGGTAGAGATTGCTCCCAATGCCGATCCGGTTGTTTGTCGTGTTATGGACTACGGTAAGTTTAAGTACGACCAGGCCATTAAAGCAAAGCAAGCTCGCAAGAACCAAAGCAAGATTGAAACTAAAGAAATGAAATTCCGTCCCAAGATCGACATAGGGGATTACACAACCAAGAAAAAGCATATTCTTCGCTTCTTGGATGCGGGCTCTAAAGTCAAGATCACCATTATGTTTCGCGGGCGTGAAATGGCTCATCCTGAGCAAGGCTTAAATATTTTGGAGCGCTTGGCTGAAGATCTCAAAGAAATGGCTGTCATCGAGAATCAGCCAAAAATGGAAGGGCGCAATATGCATATGTTGATTTCGCCTTTACCAAGCACTGCCAAAAAGAAAAAAGATGCAGAAGATTCCGATTCTGTAGACGAATAGAGACGATTTCGAAAGGACTAAGCAATGCCTAAAATGAAGACCCATCGCGGCACCGCAAAGCGCTTCCGCGTAACTGGTTCAGGCAAAATCATGCGAGCAAAGCAGGGCTCGAACCATATTCTGGAGAAGAAAAGCCAGAAACGTAAGCGTAATTTCCGTCATGAAACCGAAGTTGCAAAAGGCGATCAGAAAAATGTCGCTCGCAACTTAGGCCTCCGCTAAAGAAAGGGGTTTGAGATATGCCTCGCGTAAAACGTGCAGTATCTGCCCACAAAAAACGTCGTACCGTCCTTGGTCGTGCAAAAGGATATTATGGTGCGAAATCTCGCTCCTATCGTGCAGCTAAAGAGCAGGTCCAGCATTCATTACAGTACATGTATCGCGATCGTCGCAACAAGAAGCGCGACATTCGCCGCCTTTGGATTACTCGCATCAATGCGGCAGCTCGTATCAACGGCCTTTCGTATTCCGTATTTATGAATGGTCTTAAAAAAGCTGGCATTCAGCTCGATCGTAAGGTTCTTGCCGACATGGCAGTTAACGATCCTGAGGCTTTTGCCGAGATTACTGCCTTAGCAAAGAAGGCTCTGTAGTTCTGTAGGCTTTAACACCCTCTGACTAAAATGAAACGATCTCCTCAAGGGGGATCGTTTTTTATACTTACTGGCAAAGCGTTTCCACGTTTAGGTGCATAGTAAGTAGCGAGAGGATATCCGCAAGGTAGGAAAACAAGAAAGAAATTGCAATTTTAGGCTTTATTTTGGAAGGAAATTCAACTTATCCGGGATTTGAGATGCTTGAAAGGCTATGAAGGCAAGTATGATGCATAAAAAGCCCAGCTCAGCTGAAATTTATTTTGGACTTTGTTAGGAAAATCCCGGATAAGTTGAAAAAAGCGCCGCAGAAGCGTCGATTTTAGGAATTTCAAGCGCCAGCGAAGGATCTTCGGCAGTTACCTTCTTCGCCATAGGCTGCCTTGTAGTTGTCGCAGAGGCTATCATCGAAGATATCTTCTTCAGAGAGATAGTCTTCTACTGCTTCTTTGGCTTCCCCTTTTTTTCTGCAAACAACTTCGATTCCGAGTTCTTCAATCAGCGCACGATTGGTGTTTTTTACGCAACCAACAATGACAACATCGATACCTAGTTCACGGAGGATATTAATCGGAGAAAGACTCTGTTGGGCAAGAATAGGAAAATTTCGGTAATCCTTTACCATGCCTTGATCAATCGTAAAATAGTTATAGTTCGTACAGCATTCGAAGTATGGAGAAACTTCTAATCCGTTGCTGGCGACCGCGATGTTCATTCAATCCCTTCCGTACTGGAAAAGCATAGTCTGTGCTTTTTGTTTTCTATTTTTCTTTGCTCACGGGGATTTCCATTACCAAAACGTAACGATAATGCTTCTCGTTTGCTTACTAATCACTCTTTCGCTTAACGGGGATAAATAGTAAGCTGATGGTATGAAACAACCTCAAGAGCGAATATATGATGTGCTTGTTATTGGCGCTGGTATCGCCGGTTGCTGTGTTGCCAGAGAACTTTCTCGCTATGACTTGAATGCGGTCGTTCTTGAGGCGGGAAACGATATTGCGCAAGGAGCAACCCGGGCAAATTCGGGTATCGTTCATGCAGGATATGATCCTGAACCAGGAACAACAAAAGCTCACTATAATGTTTTGGGTTCAAAGATTTTTCCCCAGTGGGCCGAAGAGCTCGGCTTTTCTTTTATCAACAATGGGTCTTTAGTGGTGGCGTTTTCCGATGATGAGCTATCACGTGTTCAGAGTTTGGTTGAGCGTGCTCAAGAAAACGGCGTCGAAGGAGTGCGTAAGATCGACGTCGAAGAACTTCACTCGCTAGAGCCTCAAGTTTCTCCTGATGCCTTAGGGGCCCTGTATGCTCCGACAGCTGCGATTTGTGACCCTTACGGAGTTGCTTTCGCCGCCGCAGAAAATGCGGCTCAGAATGGTCTTGAGTTTCTGTTTAACGAGAGGGTCATAAACATTGAGGTTTCGCATGCGCCTGAGAATAAATGGCGTTTTTGCGTAAAGAGCGAAAGCGGTTCGAGCTTTAAGGCAAAACTTCTTGTTAATGCGGCAGGCATATTCTCAGACGAAATCAACAATCTGGCAAGCGCACACAAGCTCAGTATTAAGCCCCGAAGAGGAGAATATCGACTCTACGACACCGAGTTTGGAAAGTGTTTTTCACATACCGTGTTTCAGGCCCCCTCGGCAGTCGGAAAGGGAGTGCTTATTACTCCTACGGTTCATGGGAACTTGTTGGTGGGTCCAAATGCAGTTGATCAAGAAAGCAAAGAGGATGTTTCTACCACCGAAGAAGGGCTTGAGTTTGTTCTTGCTGAGGCGAAAAAAACCTGGCCTGATTTGAGTGCTCAGGGAACTATTTCGAATTTTGCGGGTCTTCGTTCTCGCGGTGAAACAGCTGATTTTGTTATTGGGGAGGCGCCTGATGTGCCAGGCTTTTTCAATATCGCCTGCTTTGATTCTCCGGGATTAAGTTGCGCGCCAGCTGTGGCTCTTGATATCGCTCAAAGTATTTCAAAGGCCTTGCAAGCAGCGCCCAATAAGGATTTTAATCCTATACGTAGACCGGCTCCGCTTTTTGCGCATATGAGCGAAGATGAGCGGGCAAAGGCAATTGAACAAAATCCACGTCATGGTCATATTGTTTGTCGTTGTTGTGAGGTGACGGAAGCAGATTTAGTAACTCTCATGCACAGCCCCATCCCGGTTAATTCTGTTGATGCACTGAAGTGGCGGAGCATGATTACAATGGGGCGCTGTCATGGAGGTTTTTGTACGCCTGAACTTATTCATATTATGGCTCGTGAGCTAAATCTTTCTCCGCACGCTATTGACAAGCGACTTGCGGGCTCGTGTGTTGTTTCTGACAATCGTAGAGATTATCTCGATATTTCTCAGGCATCTCGTGAGAGCGTCAACTTAGTTTGCGCTTCCTCACAGGCTTTTTCTGAGCAGGGGGCCGATACCTGCTTTGATGTAGTGGTTGTGGGCGGAGGCGCTGCCGGCATTGCTGCTGCGAGAAAGGCTGCTCAAGAAGGGGCAGATGTTTTGCTCATCGACCGCGAGCAAGAACTTGGCGGCATTCTAAAACAATGCATTCATAGCGGTTTTGGTCTTGATAGATTCAAGAAAGAGCTCACTGGTCCAGAATATGCACAAATTGAAATTGACTCACTTTTCGAGGAGAAAATCGAGGTCTTAAGAGGCGCATCGGTAATGAGAGTACGAAGAAAAGATTCTTCGCAGCTTTATGAGCTTGTTGTTGTGAGCCCCCTTGGAGAGTTCTTTATTTCGAGTAAGGCAGTAGTTCTTGCCACGGGTTCTCGAGAGCGAGGATTAGGTGCTCTTAGCATTGCTGGTACGCGCCCCTCAGGGGTATTCTCGGCGGGAAGCGCCCAAAACCTCATAAACCTTCAGGGCTGCTTGCCAGGTCGTGATGTAGTAATACTTGGTTCCGGCGATATTGGTTTGATAATGGCTCGCAGGTTAACCCTGCAGGGAGCCCGCGTTTTAGGTGTGTATGAGAAAATGCCCTATCCTTCAGGCTTACGGCGAAATATTGTTCAATGTTTAGATGATTACGGAATCCCGCTACACCTCAGCCGCACCGTTGTGCGACTCGAGGGCGATACACGCCTTGAGGCGCTCATAATCTCTCAGGTTGACCCGCAAACGCTTGAGGTGATTTCTGGAACTGAAGAGCGGGTGGCTTGCGATACTTTATTGCTTTCGGTAGGACTTATTCCCGAAAACGAGCTTGCGAAAACTCTCGGACTTCCGCTTGATGAGGTAACCGGCGGGGCTATTGTTGATAATGGGCTTGCAACAGACTTACCCGGAGTTTTTGAGTGTGGGAACGCCTTACATGTACATGATTTAGTTGATTTTGTTTCTCAAGAGGGCGAGTCGGCAGGTTTTTCTGCGGCAAAGTATGCGCAGCAAAATATGAATAGCTCTGAGGCTAAGGCGAATGATTTTTCGAAGGAGCGAAAAGTTATCGCCGGAGAGCATATTCGCTATGTAATTCCGCAAAAAATTACGCTGAATCAAGCTGAAGACGACAAGATAAGCTTTTCGCTAAGGACTGACTCGATACTTGATAAGCCACGATTTAGAGTCGAAGGTATCGATGCAACAGGTAAGCTACAATCCCTTAAGGTTTTTCGCACAAAGGTTGCGGTACCTGCGGAAATGATTCAAATTGACATTTCCCAAACGGAACTGAGTGCCTTTGATGAAATACGCTTGAGCGCAGAAGGATCATAGAGATGCGGCGCGCAGAAGAGTTAAAAACCCTCACTTGTATTTGTTGCCCACGTGGCTGCCAGCTAGAGCTTTCCCTTGATAATCAAGGAGCTATCGTCGATGTTTCAGGATATTCGTGCATAGAAGGTAAGCGCTATGCGATAGATGAATGTAGAGACCCTCGTAGAATGATTACTTCTTTGGTGTATGTAGAGGGATTTCTTGAGCCACTCAGTGTAAAGACAAGCAGAGCAGTTCCCAAAGGTCTTATCGATGAAGTGATTCAAGAGATTCGCGCTATAGAGGTGTGTGGGCCAATATGTGCAGGGGATGTTTTAATTAATGATGTGTGTGGGACCGGCGTCTCAGTTGTTGCTACGAAAAGCCTAGGCTTATGCGAATAGTTTCAATCCTTGTAACAATTATCTTGAGCTTCTCGCTTCTGGCCTGTGCGGATGGAGGTATCGCGAGCAATGATGAAAGACTCATTGACTCTCAAGACTTTTCCCGTGCTGAGGTGATACGTGTTGTTGATGGAGACACTTTAATCGTGCGACTCTCTTCAGGTGATGAAGATCGCTTGCGCTTGATTGGCATCAACGCGCATGAAAGCGTTGCGCCTGATGAGTCGCGTAACACTAAAGAGGGAGAGCTCGCCTCCGACTTCATGAAGAGCTTGGTGGAGCCAGGAGATGAAGTGTGGCTTGTTCGGGATGTTTCTGAGCGAGACCAATACGAGCGACTCCTTCGATATGTTTGGCTAGAGCTTCCCGAAGATCCCTACGACAAAACTGAGGTCGCAACAAAGATGGTAAACGGTATCTTGGTTGCTCAGGGGCATGCTCAAGCAAAAGACTATGCGCCTGATTCCAGCTACAAAGAAATCTTCAAAGAAATTGAAGTGAATGCCGCTCCTGCTTTTGCTGCTTGAGCAAGATTCTTGCGACCTACTACGTTTCTCACAATTAAGCTAGCGGGTATGCGTGGGCTTTCTGCCCCAATAAAACCAGATGAAGTGTTTCTTCCGTTGCTTGAGATGCTCCGAGCTTGGTTTTTCAGCCTCGATGAAGGCCGCTCGGGCAACATCGAGGGCTGCATCTGGGCGCCTGAGCATTTCGCCGCTTATGGCCATTGCATCAACGCTATGGGGATGCCGGGTGATATGGCTGAGTGTTGCGAGAAGCTCGCGTGCGGTTGTAACATGAAGCGCTGCTCCCATGGCGGTGAGCATTCTTCGGTTCGATTTTTCTTGACCGTATGTTTTACCAAGAAGAATCATGGGTACGCGCGCGCAGAGGCATTCGGTAACGGTGAGCCCTCCAGATTTGCAGATAACCAAATCGCTTGCAGCCATAAGTGCCGCAACCTGATCCACATAATTAAATACGGTGATATTTTCAATGCCACGCTCCGCGCACTCCTTTCGAAGATGCTCAGCGTACACGCCATCGTTTCCCGCAATGAAAACGAAGTGCATTTCACGAAAAAGATGAAGATAGGGAAGTGCTTCATCAAGAATTTGCCGAAACAGAACATAGGGTTGCGAGAGGTAGGCTCCGGCCAAGGTAAGAACAACCATCTTGTCTTTCGGCAGACCAAGTTCTTCTCGCGTTGCTTCTTTGTCGTAGTGTTTGCGAAAGTCGTTTCTTGTGGGAATGCCCGTGATTAAAATATCTTTCTCAGAAACTTTTCGAGGACGTAAGGTTTCGGCCATTGCCTCATTTGCGACACAGAAAAGGTCGCTTGAGCGGTGTGGCCATAATCCCTCAATTTCGTAGTCGGTTGGAACGCTGAGTATGGGATAGTCTATTCCCGACAGCATGCGTGCTCCAACCGCAACATTCGCAGCGGTGATGTGGGTGCATACGACGGCGATAGGTTTTTTCTTCTTTACATATTCAGTAAACTTGGGATACATAAGGCGTGACCAAATGGTGCCGCCACCCCAAAGTAGGTGGCCAGTTAGGCTGTAGCGCCAAGTGAGGTCGTAAATAGGGCGCGTTGCCCCCGTAAACATTGTTGCCGTTTTATCGCCATCGAACACAATTCGACCAAGGTCCAAAATGTCAACAACATCTACTTCTAGATCCTCAGGTATTTCGATACCGTGTGCAAGCTCGGGATTATCGGAATCGCGAAGAATCTCAAAAGCCTCAGCAATTGCCAAAGCCGCACTTCGATGCCCCGAACCAACAGAGGCATGCATAACGATGACGGTGGGTCGTGTGTCGGCGGGCGCTTCTTGGGCCGGCTCTGTCTCCGAAGTCTCGTCGAGGGTTGTAGAGGACTCTTCTTCCATGAGACTATGATACCGCAAAAACCGATGTATACTTCCTTAGAGTCGATTCGAGAATAGCGAGGAGTTGCAATGGGTGACGACAAAAACGACGATAAATATAAGATGAGAAAAAACGGATGGCTTGCCCTGGCTGTATTGCTATTCTTGTGCACCTTAAGTGCGGTTCGTTATTGGATTTTAGATTTCAACTTCATTGCTTTTCTTATCGGTGGCGTTTTTCTTTATTTCGCTTATCAGTGCCTCAAGAAGTCTGGCGTTATCGATACAGACTCCAAAGACGATAAGTGGACTGGACCAAAGCAGGTGAGTCTCGATGATGAATCGCAGAGTTTGCCGCCTATTCGGCAGGCTTCTACATCATATTCTGCACCTCCTGTCTCAATGAAGATTCCTGATTATCAACTAAGTGAGGCTTTCCCTTTCGAAAACAAGGCCTACGTTGTTCACCGATACGGAAGTGCGGGTACTCAGGCGGAGGAGCCTTTGGCGATGCGCGAGTATTATTACGCTGATAGTAAGGCGATTCTTGAGACAGTAAAAGACCTTGCAAGTCTCGAGTTTCTTATTGATGCGGTTCGAGAGAAGCTGCCAGAACTGCCTGAGATGCAAACCGAGGTTGATAGGTTGACCCCCGTTACAACTTTGATGGAAGAGTCTCAGCTGCCAGTGAATAGCGTTTGCTTGACCTTAAAGCGCTCAGAAGACGAAAGCGAAGAGCCAGAGTATCCGCTTGAAGTAAATTTCCATGCCTGCGACGATTCACTGGCGAACGGCTCTTTTGGGACAATTGCCTATTCAGCAAATGGAGAAATTGGTAGAGCAGCAGAAAGCTTCTCTTTCGATGGCGAGCACTATATTGTTCGTTATGGGCGAGTCGAAGGTAACCTTGTAATCGAGCAGATTGTTCATAAAGACGATTCCGCCGAAGGTATGACGCAAATTTATAGTGGCGAATAGTTTTATCGAGGCAGGAAAGCAAACAACGCCTTGTCTCGTGTTGGCGAAAACCAAGAAGACAAAACGTTGAAGTAGGTAAGTGGTGCCCCCAACGGGAATCGAACCCGTGTCTCAGCCTTGAAAGGGCCGTGTCCTAACCCCTAGACTATGGGGACACATTTGTGCTTCTTGCAGGTGCGAAAAGCAGCTTGAACATTTTGGCATAGGCACCGATTGTTTGCAAGTACGATTTTTAGATAAGCTGTGCTTAGCGGGAGGGGACATCAAGCAAATGTGCCTTTGATGGCTGAAAATCTCGATAGTGCGCGAAAAAATGTGAACTTGAGCTGCAGAAAGCTAAAAAAGTCATGAATTAGCAGTGTTTGCGCTCATTAATCCGTTCACTATCTCACTTCTTATCCACAACGCATAGAGAAAATGCGAGCTGCATCACAGTGGCGCGTGTTTCTTGCCCGAGCTCGCTTGCGCATCGAGAATACGTCATGCAAGAGTGCGAACCCGCAGCTTGATTTGGAGTACAATACACTCATGATACTTCAAGTTCAGACATCTCCCAGCAGCCAAAGAGCTCATGCGCGCATGAAGACTTTGTTGCTGCAAACTGCCCAGGCAGGACAGGGCGTTGTTGTAATAGCGCCAAGTTTTGCGGGGGCTATGCAGCTTAAAAAGCAGTGGGCAGAGGAAGAGTTTTCCTTTGGGCTAACAATCGCAACGCTTTCTTCCTGGGTTCAAGATCGATGGGAGCTCTATGGTGATGGGCGCGTGATTGTCTCATCAAACGAGCGCAATCTTTTGGTTGATAAAGCGCTCAGGCAGGCGCGCGAGCGAGAAATTATACACGAGTTGGCACATACTCCGGGCACCATCAAGCTACTTGCCTCAATGGCCAAAGAAAACCTGGTTGAATTAATCTCAAATGAGTGCAGCGAGAAAGCAAAAGAACCGCTGACCGTTGCTGAGCTTGAGGTTTTGGAAGTCCTAAAGGTGTATGCAGGACTGCTCTCAGAGCATAACCTCTGCGAATATGTTCAGGCGCTTGTGGCGTATACAAAAAGCGACGCTCAAAATCCCGTCATAATTGTTGAAGACAGAGGAGAATTCATCCCAGCAGAAACTGCTTTTCTTACGCAGATAGCCGAGCGAAGCGATGTGTTTGTCATACGTGACGAGATGTCGCTTCCGGTGAAGGTGCCAGGTCGAGCGCAAGAGTTGATAGATTTGCAGCTCTGCATCTACGATCCCGATCCGGAAAGCCCGCTTACGCCAAGCGGTGCCGTACGCTTTTTGCTACCAGCAGGAAATTATGCCGCACCCTTGCTCATCGCGCAAAAAATAGTCGAAGCTTCAAAAGCAGGCGATGCAAACATTGCTGTGTCTGCGAAAGATCCTGAAACCTTGTTTCATCGCATTGCTGAATACGTAACCGCACATGGTATGCAGGCTTCTTTGTCGGCGACAAAGCATTTCAAGGACAGTGATTTTGGGGCAATGTTCATTAACTTGCTGCAATTCATGTTTGATCAGCGTTCGGCAAAGTTTCAGCTTAGCGATGTGGTATTAGGTGCTTTTTCCGATATTTCTCAGAAGAAAGCCAACGCGCTCGATCTTGTGTGGAGGGCTGATCGTAGTTTGGGTAAGGAAGACTATTTACGCGACGTGCAATCGGCAAGCCCACTTTTTAATCGCGCAATTACCTTATTGCAAAAGCAAGCGTGGGTTGAGGCCTTGGAGGTCTTTGAGGCCTATGCGTTAGAGCAGACGAAGTGGGCAAGGTCTTATCGTGCTGAGCAGCTTAAATCGATCTCGAATGCGCGCGATTACTTCGAGAAAGTCACCGAAATTCAAGGCGACGCCATCGAATCACTTCCTCTATTGATGGAGCAAAACCTCAGTGTGAGCGCCTATCTTGAAGGAGGAAGTCCGACAGCGTCTCGTGTGGACGTAATGAGCTTTGAGGCTCTCGCCGATCTTGAAGCGTGCTCTTACGATACGGTAATCGTGTGCGATCTTGATACGAGCTCCTATCCAATCCGCGAAGCTCAAGATGCAAAAACGCACTTGTTCGACAAGCTCGGCATTGCATCGGCACGCGAGGTGCTTATCGAGAGCCGAAATCGTTTCTTTCGGGTATTGTCTGTCCCAAAGCGCCAGCTTATTTGCGAGCGCACACTCAATACCGTTGAGGCAAGCAAGAGCTATCCCGCAATCATGCTCGAAGAGCTCTTCGATTGCTATCGTCATGATCTTTTGGCGCTTGATGAGCTTGATCGTGCGAGCTCTATGCCGAAGGTCTTGCTTCCTTACACCGAGCGAGCAGGAGAAGACAAGCTATATCGTGATGTAGCGCTTGTTGACGAAGAGCAAGCAAGCGCACAGAGCGTAAGCGTGAATGCTCGCGGATTGATACGTGAAGAGGCACGCAACAAAATTCTCTTGCCATATGGTAGCGAGCTCGAGTCAACTTCTGATGCTCCCATGCTTTCTCCTTCTGCAATTGAAAGTTACCTCGAGTGTCCCTATAAGTGGTTTGCCCTTCGCCGCTTGAAACTTGAGGGTATTGACGCCTCGTTTGGGCCCTTAGAGATGGGTCTTTTCTCGCACAGCCTACTTAAAGATTTCTATCAACAGTTTTTACAGCTTGGACATACGCGCGTTCTTCCAGAAAATCTTGACGAAGCAAAAGATTTGCTTGCGACACTTTTCGACCAATACTTACGCAATCAGGCTGACAAGAAATACACGAGCCATCCTTTGATTCCGTTAACGAAGCTCGAGTCGGCAGAAGCAGAAACCCTCAAGAAAAAGATACTTGCCTTCATCGAGCGGGATTCTGTATTCTTGCCTGGATTTACCCCTCGCTATTTCGAGCAGGATTTCGGAAATAAAGAAACACTCGAGTTTGCTGGATGTAGGCTTCACGGAACTGTTGACCGAATCGATGTGAACGAAAAAGGGCAGGCAGTTGTTATCGACTACAAGGGATCTGTTGGCCCAGACTATGCACTGGCTTCTCAATCAGAACTACCTTGGGCTCCGGAGTGTGCAGACGAAGAAGTTCTCAGCATGCCGCATAAAGTACAAGCATTGTTGTACGCGCAAGCCATCCGCAAAGAGTTGGATCTTGATGTGGTCGGAAGCCTGTACGTCTCGTATGGAAAAGCCTCTGTTGCGGGTGCCTACAATCCAAAAGTTTTAGGACCAGCTGAAATTCCTGGCGTCAAGCCAGACAAAAGCGCGGCTACCTTAGAAGAAGGTTCTGATTTCTCATCTCTGCTCGATGAGTTCGAGGCCTCCTTAGTGCCTGTGTTGGATTGCTTGAAAAGCGGGTATATTCGCCCCTATCCTCGTGGGAGCAATCCCTGTGGCTTCTGCCCCGTAACGGCGTGCGAGATGCGGAGGTAATGATGAATCTTGCAACTCTTACCCCAGATCAGCGCCGCAGTGTCATGCGTGTTTCTGGCCCTTTGCTTATCTCGGCTGGCGCGGGCTCGGGAAAAACATTCACCCTTACCCAGCGCATCGCCTATGCGCTATCAACGGCTACAGGCAGCGATGTCAGTGATATAAACGAGGTACTCGCCATCACCTTTACCGATAAAGCTGCTGGCGAAATCAAAGAGCGTGTGAAAAGCACCTTGCGCTTAGAGGGCTTGCACGAGCAGGCTATGAAGGTTGATGCCGCTTGGATTTCGACTATTCACTCTATGTGTTCGCGTATTTTGCGCGCGCATGCGCTTGAGATTGGAATAGATCCGGGCTTCGGAGTAATTGCTGACACCATAAAAAATGAGCTAGTGGCAGAGGCGATAGATGAAGCACTTGGTACAGACAATGACATTCTTTCAAAAACAAGCTACCCGCAGTTGTTCGAGGAGTTTAGACCTTCTCAGGTGTCTGACATGCTCGGCGCAGTGCTTTCTCGTGCATCAAATCTCAAGCATGGGCTTGATGATATTGACGCGGGGCCTCATACTCGAAAAGCAAAAGAGATTGCCAAAGACCTCCTGCTGGCTTACGAGCAACTGCTTCCCAATCTTGAGCAAGCGGGTACGGCAAAGTCAGCCGAGATTGCGCGCGAGCGAAGCAACGAAGCCATACAAGACCTTCAGGCATTTCTTTTTGCAGATGAAAACGCGGCTTCTATAGAGGCGCTAGCTGCCTTAATGAACAAGCTTCATTTTGTGCCAAAAACCTTTGGCAGCGCTGATGTAAAGACAAAAATAGCAGATTATCAGCGCAAACATGCTGAAGCAGCTAACGAGGTGGTTATCGCGCTCGCACAGCCTTGCTTCATCGAGTTGATGGATCTTGCCAAAGACGTGCTGAGTCTATACGAAGCCAAAAAAGCTGAGCTTCTTGTTTTTGACAACGATGATCTGCTTACAAAAACGCTGAAGGCCTTTGAGGAACATCCCGAAATAGCCGAAAAGTATTCGCAACAGTTTAAGCTGGTTATGGTTGATGAGTTCCAAGATACCAGTCAAGTTCAAATCGAAATTATCAATCATCTTGCGGGCGAGAACTCCAAAAACCTTTGTACCGTAGGCGATTATCAGCAGTCTATTTATCGCTTTAGAGGGGCAGATGTAAATGTTTACGAAGCCCACAAAAAGGAAATGAAGTCGGATGTAGTTAAGGCAATGGCGGTGGAGCTGAGCAAGAACTTCAGAAGCCATCAGGATGTTTTAAGCTTTGTTGAGCGAGTGTTTTCGCAAGATCAGGTTTTTGGCGAGAAATTCATGGAACTTTCCCACGACGAGAATCGCCCAAGTGAGTTTAAGCTGGGGGCTCCTCGCATCGATCTTGTGTTAGCCATGAGCCCAGCTGGAAACAATACGGGTGTGAGCAAGCAAGATCTTAAGATGGTTGAGGCGCAAGCAATAGCTAAGCGTTTTGCAGTCTTTAGAGAAGCGGGCCACGATCCGGGCGATATGGTTGTGCTGCTGGGTAAAATGACCAATGCGCAAACCTACGCTCAGGCCTTGCGAAACGAAGGCTTTGAATGTGTGATTGCTGGTGGATCGCTCTTTCACAAGGCGCCAGAGGTTCACGTTATCGCACGCTTAGCGCAAGTTTTGGCAAATGGATTGAATAGTGCTGCCTTGTTTGAAGTGCTCAGCAGCGAGCTCTTTTGCCTCAGCTCCGATGATTTTCTTGAGCTCTCTACGTGGATTAATCCTGATACAAACAAGATGTCTCGCAGAGACCTTAGCAAGGGCTTCACTTCACTCATAGACCGTTTCGAGCAAGGTGAGAACTTAAGCCCCGGTCTTGGTCATGCGGCTTGCGTTATGCGCAAGGCTTGGTCTGCAATATCGACGGGCTCACTTTCCTCGGTTATCGAAGACGTGCTGAAAGATTCCGGATACCTGACACGACTTCAGAGCGAAGGGGCAGTAGGCATCGCGGTAGCGGGTAATCTCTTTAAGGCATTGCGCATTATCGAAGGGCTTGAAAAGGAGCGATCTTTTGGTCCGTCGCAGGTGGCAAATGAGTTTTCTATCATGCTTGAAGCTGGACTTAAAGAAGCCCCCGGTGCGCTAACCGGCACCAGCGAAGGTGTGGTTAAGATTATGACTATTCACGCTTCGAAAGGCCTTGAATTTCCTTTGGTTGCGGTAGCTGAGTTCTATGGATTGAATAATCGAACAAGCAAACTCGTAATAGAGACCTGCGATAACAAGACCTTTTCCTCACTTAGTCTTGGCTCAGCTGTGGATGCGTATCCTGAATTATGCAAGCGATCCGAGCAGTATCGAAGCTTTGCGGAGGAAGATGAGCTACAAAGCGCACAACAGTTTACCGAGGCAGAAAATGCAGCTGTCTTCAGAAAAGGCTTGCTCTCCTTTGCGGCACGTGAGGAGCTCGCAGAAGCGCGTCGGAAATTCTATGTTGGCTTAACGCGCGCAAGCGAGGCTCTCGTTGTTGCCTTCTCGGCACACACGGCAATAAAGAATCCTCTGTCGGTATATAAAGATATTGTTGACGATATTCGCACTGCCTTATGTGGTAATCAAGATTTTCCTCACGAAATTGCGGCGCTTGACTATGGAGGCACGCGCGCTGCCAGCTTTGAGCGCATACTTGTATCTCCTTCGGTGGTGCCGAGCTTCTCGGTAGAAGAAAAGCTCACAGAAACAAAGCGCTTCGATATCCCCGTGGTGCAAGCTCAAAACGATATTCAAGACAGTGCGAGCATCTCATTGGCACGTGAGGGTGTGTTTTCCTATTCGTCCCTAGCGAGCGCAAAGGAATCGGAGAAGTCAGAAGAAGCCCAAGTTCCACGCACCAAAGCTGGCGCTAAAAAGCCTCCTTCGGATGCGGATAAAGCCACCGATTTGGGTTCTGCCTTCCATCGTCTTGCGCAGTATGCAATAGAGACTAACTCGGTGCCTGATAAAGAGCGTGTTCACGCCATAACATCAAGCTACAATCTTTCGAGTAAGCAAGCCAAGCGTCTTAGTGCTGCTCAAAAGCTGTGGTTTGAAAGCGAAGAGTTTGCTCGCACGCAGGTGTATTC
Source organism: Raoultibacter sp. (assembly GCA_050945135.1). Taxonomy (GTDB): domain Bacteria; phylum Actinomycetota; class Coriobacteriia; order Coriobacteriales; family Eggerthellaceae; genus WRIS01. Next base: position 15,155 of record JBMNSJ010000001.1, on the reverse strand, counting down.
GACCCGCATAGCTGAGCTCCCTTTTATTATCGCGCTCGATGATCTCTGGCTCGAAGGAGAAATTGATCTTTTCTGTACTCATGCCGACAGAAAAAAGGCTTTGGTAATCGATTATAAAACAGGTGGAAGCTCAACAGAAGACGAGGCGGCGCTCATAAAAAAGCATCAGCTTCAAGCAAGTTGTTATGCCTATGCAATACTGAAGCAGGGCTTTGATGAGGTAGAGCTACGATTTGTGCGCGTCGAGGTGGAGGACCAAAATCATCCAGGTGAGCCTCAGGTAGTAGCCTATACATTCACTTCAAAGGAGACGCGTGCGCTCAGGCGTATGATTCTAGATCTTTACTTGCGTAGTCGCTCGTAAGCTTGAAGCACGTCAAGCTCGTATTCTTTGCGATACCCCTTAACCACGGTATCAAGAATTAATCCGCAGCTAAAACACAGTATGCCGATGAATATTAAAGCCACCGCTAAGAGGGCAGAGGGTAGTCGCGGTACCAAGCCGGTTTGTGCAAATTCGAAAACAACGGGTAAGCCCGCCAAAAGACCAAAGGCACAGAAAATAAAGCCTAGCAGGACAAACAGTACCAAGGGACGATAGTCCTTAAACAGCCCGCCGATGGTTTTAAGTACTTTCCATCCATCAGAGAACGTAGAAAGCTTGCTTTCTGAGCCTTCGGGACGGTCTCGATAATCAATGGGTACTTCAGCAATTCGCCAGCGCTTGTCAACCGCATGTATAGAGAGTTCGGTTTCGATTTCAAAAGAAGGAGATAAGACAGGCATGGTTTTTGCAAATACCTGGTTAAAGCCACGGTATCCAGTCATTACATCCTTGAACTCGAAGCCATAAATAAGCTTAATCAAGAAGCGAACAAGGTTGTTGCCTAGCCCATGGAATGCACGATCGTTTTCTTCGCCATAGGTGCCGTTTGAGAGTCGGTCGCCAACGGTCATATCGGCTTCATCGTTGATGAGGGGAGCGAGTACCTCGCGTGCTGCTTCGGCGGGATAGGTGTCATCGCCATCAACCATAAGATAATAATCCGCATCGATATCTCGAATCATCTGACGAACGACATTTCCTTTTCCTTGCCGTGTTTCACGCTTTACGATAGCGCCGTGTTCCCGGGCGATATCGGCAGTACCGTCGCTAGAATTATTGTCGTAGACATAAATATCTGCTTCAGGGAGCTCGCGCTTGAAATCGTCGATAACTTTCCCGATCGTAATTGCTTCGTTGTAGCAGGGGATAAGCACCGCAATATTGTCGCTGGTTTGATAGGGTTGTTGTTCTGGCACGTAAGCTCCTTGGGTTCGAATCAGAGTGTATTGTACCTGAAAGTCAGGGAGTTTTGAATGTGGTCTCCATGTAAGAGCGATGCTTTTGTTGATTTCTTAGTTTGTTGTGGCAAAATGAGGAGGTTTTAAGCAACGAACGAGAGGAATATGAAGAAGCTCATCGCACAATTTATGAAGTTTGGCGTAGTCGGCGTAATCGCATTCATTATCGATTACGGCTTCCTTATTTTCTTTGTCGAAGTGTGTCATATTGACTACTTGGTCAGTGCCACGATTTCTTTCACCCTTTCGGTAATTTTTAATTATGTGGCCTCCATGCGCTATGTGTTCTCCCATAAAGAAGGCATGAGTAAGCGCAGGGAATTCATCATTTTCGTTATATTGTCGGTTTTGGGCCTCGGGCTTAACAACGTATTGTTGTGGGCGGGTGTCGAGTTGCTGGCAGTTGATTATCGCATTACCAAGATATTTGCCACGGCAGTTGTCATGATGTGGAACTTTATTACTCGCAAGATTTTCTTGGATGGCGGCGAGAATTAGACAAAACCATCAGATCTGTTCTTAATTCCTTTAATGGTCTCAGACATGCCATAAGCCCTGATGCGGTGCAAGAGCTCTTTTGCCAGATAGCTGTTGTAGGCACTCGCATGAACCTGCGAAGAATCTTTTCCGCGCATCTCCAAGAAGAAGCGCTTCTTTTCGGGAGAGAGTTTCTCAATAGCGAGCACAAGCTTTTCATCCATGCTCGAAAACATTTGCTTTACGAGTTCGTCTTCTTTAAGAATTGATACATCGTATTCTTCCGCTAACACATCGAGGTAATTAAAGCCACGCACATAATGAGCCTGCCAGATGCCTCCATCTTGTACCTGTAGGCTTTCGAGGAGCTGAGACATTTCTAGCCAACGCTCTATAGGAAGCATGTTTGGCGCGGCGGTTGAATCCTTTTTTGTCTTAGGAAGATCGTTTCGGTAGTAGTAAAACATTTTATCGAGGAAGACAATGCTGCTTGCTTTCACCATTGTTTCAATGAGGAAGGGGTTATCTGCCCAGCCTGCTCCAGGATAAGGATGAAAGCGGATGCCCTGCTGATTAAGGAAATCTTTGCGGTAGAGCGCCGACCAGATTGCTGGATGGCTCTCAAGTAGCAAGGGCGCTTGTTCGATGGTGAAAGGACTGCTCGAGGTTTTTAGGCGCTTGTAAAGATAACTTGGCTTGTTGTGAAGGGTTTCGGCAGAATCCCAGTTCACAACATCGAACCAGAGTGCTTTGATGATGTCGACTGGTTCTGAGAAAGAATCGCCAAAAGCAAGCATTTCGCCAAACATCGTTGGCTCGATATAATCATCAGGCTCAATGATCGAAATGTATTCTCCGCGTGCGGCATCTATTCCGCGATTACAGCTTGCTCCGTAGCCTTCGTTTTCTTTATCGATAAGAAGAAAACGATTATCTGCGTTGGTGAAAGATTCAATAATAGAAAGGCTTGCATCGGTCGAGCCATCATTTAGGCAGATAACTTCAAAGTTCTCAAAGCTTTGTGCTTGAATGCTCTTCAAACACTGATCGAGGAACTTTTCTACATTGTATATAGGAACGATAACCGATATACGGGGCTCGTCTGGCATACTTCCAACTTTCCAATCGCGTGAGCTCAGCAATCATGGTATCACGATATTTGTTACTATAGTCATGTTAGCTATTAGTCGATAGGAGTACTTAGATGGGCCAGGGGTATTACGACCCAAAGATTAGCGTCATCGTGCCTATGTTTAAGTGCGAAGACTATATCGAAGAGTGTTTGCGCTCTTTGCAGCAACAGAGCTTGCCAGACTTCGAAGCGATTTGTGTCGACGATGGCTCTCCTGATAACTCGCTCGCTCGAGCAAAAGCTTGTGTGGCCGATGATGATCGATTTAGCTTTATCGAGTTTGAGCAAAACAAAGGCTTGAGCGCCGCTCGTAATGCAGCTATGCGCCAAGCGCGCGGCGAGTATCTGGTGTTTCTCGATTCGGATGATTATTTTGTACCCGATGCTCTCGAGAAAATTTATACCCGTGCATCTGTTCAGAACCTTGACGACTTATACTTTTCCGCCCAGTCATTCTATGATTCTTACGAGGCACACCAGCTGGTGCAAGAAGACTACAGCAAACGATTGCCATTTAATGATGTGGCAAACGGCAAAGAACTTTTCGTATTCTTTCAACATGCTCACCAGTTCTTTCCTCAAGCTGCTTTTCACGCTGTAAAACGCAGTTTTATTGAGGAAACAGGCATAAATTTCTACGAAGGCATTCTTCATGAAGATGTTTTATTTTCATATCGGGTGATTACAGCATCTGAGCGATCCTCTTTTTTGAATGAGCCCTTGTATATGCGTCGCATCCGCGAAGGCTCGATTATGACCGAACCCAAGCGTACACTAAAGAACGTAAACGGCTTATTCATCAGCATGATGGAAATGAAAGCCTGGCTGTATGCACACGCTGAAGAACTTGATATTGAGTTTGTGCAGGCTATTACCGGGAGCATGACCGAGTTTTTCCTCATTATTGCGCACGATTGGTTCACCGATATCAGCGAAGAAGATAGAGCAAGCTATCTTGCCGGGCTTGAACCGCAACAAAGAATCGTTTTTTTCGAAGATGTTGTTGCGCGTGGATCTGCGGTTGCCGCGGTAAAAGAAGAGTATCTCGAGTCAATCACCTATCGGGTGGGAGATACCATACTAAAAGCTCCACGTGTGGTCAAAGATCAGATTGGCTCGGCGCTTCGTTATCGCAAAGATAAAGCTTAGTTGCCGCAGTCTGTCAGCGTACGGTTCTTTCCCTGGATGTTGAGCGAGGGATATTCCTACAGTCAAGCTAAAAACTTTTGCGTCTAATAATCATGCTTTGAGTACGTTGCTTGCTAACGGTCTTTCATACGGCGAACTACGGCAGAAAAGCCATCCTTGTCCATGAGGCGTGACGCTGCTTCCATCTTGCTCCATAAGCTTCGACGGTAAGGTCTGCCTTCATATTCTGCAAGCAGTTCTTCAAAGCGAAAGCCAATATCGGGGTATAGCGCGTAGTATTCCAGTGGATGGCTTTCTAATTCAAGTTCGGGGAAGCCTCCTGAAAATAAGGCGGTAACCAAAGAGCTACGCGCCTCTCCTTCGGGTAAGGTTTGAATGTTCCAGAAGGTGTGATGAAGCGCCCAATTAAGTAAGCCCCATTTATAATCAAGGTAGCTAGCCGAATCTTTTTCAAGCTCACGCTTAAGCAAAACGATGCTCTCATAAAAGCTGGAGGGATGCTTAATCCGCGAGTTGGAAACCGAAGACCCGCGATTAATGCGATGTTTTATCAATACCTCATCAACCACGCTTAAACGCTGTGCTTTTGCTAAGGCAAGATAGACGAATACTAAATCCTCAGAGTTTGGGAGTGGGGGAAAGCGCAGTTTATACTCGCGAATGTGGCTTGTGCGGTAAAGTTTATCCCAAGGCCATCCCATAATTGCTGCGAAGAGGCAGCCTTTAAGTTCGGCGGGCGTAAATGAATCGGCGTCAGGAAGTAAGTCCTTTCGAAGAATCCACTCTGCAGGAATCTCTTCACCACTCTGATCGTCGTATTCGCAGGAGCGGCATAGCACAACATCTGAATCGGTCTTAGCAGCGCGCTCTATCATCTTTTCAAAAAAGCTAGGTACAAATATATCGTCGGAATCTAGTAGCATGAGATATTCGCCTTGTGCTCTTTCGATTCCCGCATTGCGTGCATCGGCAGGACCTTTATTTTCTTGCGTGAAAACAAGGACACGCTCATCGTTTGCAGCGTAACGCTCGAGAATGGCAGGCGAAGCATCGGTTGAGCCATCGTCGATGCAGATAAGCTCAAAATTGGTATAGCTTTGGGCTAGGATTGAATCGAGACAGGCCTCCAAGCAGGATTCCATGTTGTACACCGTGAGAACAATCGATAGTTTTGTTGAGGTGGTCATATCTCTCAGCTCTCTTCGACTTGTAACGAATTCAAATGATAGAATGCCTGTATCGAAGCCGCCCAGTTGTCATCTCCGGCTTGTAAATCAGCAAAGAAGATTAAATCTGGTTGCACCACGAGCTCTTCAACCACCACATCTTTGCCAGCACTAGCAAGGTAGAGCTGCTCGCGCTCATCCATCTGCGCGGCATAACTTTGCGCATCGCCGCTTCGTAACTCTTGAGCCGCTATCACGCTTGTGCCACGCCCATTATCAAGGTTGCCAAGCAAAAGGATGCCACATATTCCCACTAGGAACAAGGCTACGAAGCTCCGTGTTTTGATTGGGTTAAACACTCTGTAGGCGCTCGCTTTCGGCACACTATTTTTTGCATGGCGGTAAAGACAGCCTATCCCATATCCATAAAGAAGAATCACCGCAAAAAAGAAGGTGAAATAAATTACATTTTCTACGCGCCCTTCGCCAAACAAAGCCATGGCGTAAAAAGGCACGCAAAAAAGTCCAACAATCAGGAAAAACGCAAGACAGGCAAAGACAATAAGTTTGCGCAGCGAATAAGCATGCTCGGTTTTAGAGGCAAGATAGAGAGCAACAGGCGTCAGAATAATGAGGAGCAGAATAAAACTCAAGTCAAGCCATTGATGAATTGCGTCAAAAGTATGGATGAAACTGTGATAGAAGGTTGAGAGTAAGCTGGGACTTTCGGGAAACATCGATCGACGAACCATGGTTCCGGGTGAAGTCACATTAATGAGCAGGCCGATGATTGCCGCAAGAGGGGAGAGCGCTAGCGAAAACCTACGCTTGCGTAAAGCGATAACGAAAAAACCCAGCATAAGGATTACGTTAAGCACGGCGGTTACATGGTTTCCACCCGAAATAACGAACGAAAGCACAAAAGAAAGCAGAATAAGCAGATTGCGATTACGTCGTTTATGGGAGTTAATGATTTTAATGGCACACACGCAGTTGATAAGGGTCAGACAGAAAAAGGGCGTGTAGTTCATGGCTCCGTTGTACCAATAAAAGCCTTCAGTGAGGTCAGGCATGCATTGAAGCACGAAAAAGATAGTGAGCATAGAGACCAGAGGCCACGAGCCAGTGTGAGTTTTGAGCAAATCGCGCTCTATGGTTCTAAAAGTAAGCAGAAAAGAAAAGGCGATAATAACAAACAGGATAAGGGGCGTCATTCCGTATGCTGCGTTTCCGAAAATGCCTGGCTGCAGGGCTAATAAGAAGGCAGACGAATAGAGACCTTGCCAGTTTTGCATAAACTCAACAGAAGTAGTGCACGCCGCTTGTATAAGCTGCAAAATGCCCCCACCGCTTTCGACTACATCGCGCGTATTAAAAGCGTAAGAATAATCGTCGGCGCTCGGTCGATCGTAAATCCCAAGAATAAACAGGGGAATGAGGGCAATAACAAGTAACGCAATCAGTATCCAGCCAAGCTTGCCACTCCAGGGAGCAGGCTTGCGTGTTTCTTCGGATGAATCGACAGTCTGTGTATGTAGGTGGTTCACAAAGCCCTTTCATAATCTAGCAACCTAAGCATTATATCTGATGAGGCTTAAGAGGGGAGCAAGTACATGCTAGCTTCGCGTATAATGAATCAGCATTACTAGTAAGAAAGGCTTGGACAATGACACCCGTGGATTCAGCGATTCCCGATATTTCAATATTGATACCCATTTATAATCCGGGGGAATATCTTGTCCAATGTCTGGATTCGCTTCGCGATCAAAGCTTGGATAACCTTGAGTTTATCTGCATCAACGATGGCTCAACCGACGATTCACTTGAGCTTATGAAACGCTATGCCGAAAAAGATTCGCGCATTGTAATCATTGATAAGCCCAACTCAGGCTACGGTGCTTCCATGAACAAAGGCCTCGCGTGTGCGCGTGGCCGCTATATCGGCATTGTTGAGCCTGACGATTACGTAAGCCTCAAGATGTTTGCTCAGTTGTATAAGAGTGCAAAGGCCCACGACTGCGATGTTGTGAAGGCTAATTATTATGAGCATCGAGAAGAAGGCGATGTGATTATCCGAAACTTTCAGGGCTTTCGATACAAGCAGCCCTTTGATGCAATTGACAAACCAGAAATTGTTTGCACGATTCCTAGTATTTGGTCGGGAATTTACAAGAAAAGTTTTCTCGAAGAACATGGAATTCGGTTTCGAGAAACCCCTGGGGCTTCGTTTCAGGATGCAGCCTTTTCTCTCAAGGTGTGGTTTGCATCTAAGCGTTGTGTGCTCTTGCGTAAGCCGCTGTTGTTTTACCGGGTTGACAATCCCAACTCATCAGTAAAAACAAAGGACAAAGTGTTTGCGGTTAACGAAGAACTTGCTGAAAGTGAAGAGTTTTTACGTGCTATGCCCGAGCGCGCAAAGGTGTTTTTACCCTGGTTTAACGTTGATAAGTTTGGCAAGTACCGTTGGAACTATGATCGCATTGCTGATTCCGAAAAGGTCTCTTTCATGCAGCGTATGCGGGACGAATACCATAAAGCTCAAAATAACAAAGAGTTAAATCTTCATCTTTTCAAGAAAGAAGACCACGTCGTGCTCGAGTATCTGCTTGAGCACGGAGCAGAAGCTTTTGTGAAAAGGTATCCCGAGAGTTTTTTCCAGCAATAGTATGCTTTGGTGAAGCGTTTGCCTACAAGCATGTAAGCGAACGAAGGCGAAATCTAGCTTCGCCCCATGAACTTGTCGAGCCGCCTTTGGTCGAATCCAAGCCGATGCAAAACCAGAGCCTGTTTGTAGCGCTTTTCGGTAGCTACAGCAAAAGTGGGGTGGGCATCTTGAAGCCAGCGCCTAAACTCGTTCGTGCGCTTACGGCCACGCGCACGGTCGCTATCAAAAATAAGCAAAATATTGTAGTGCGTGTTAATAATCAACTCGATTTTCTTGTTGAGATAATCTTGGATTTTGGGAGAGAAGGATGTTCGCGATGCGAAATCAAGAAGCTCGCTTACAATTCTTTGGTGTTGGTCGTATCTCTTCACAAAATTCTCTGCCGCCACGCTTTGGTTAGCGTTTCCTACGAGATATTGATAGATGTTGAGCCGCAAAAAGACTACCGTCTTTGTGTAGCAAGTGGTTTTAACAATATACTCGTAGTCTTCGTAAAATACCTTCTCAAGAACTTCGATACCAAAATTTCGTAAGAGGCTTGTTCGTACAGAGAGCGTGTGGATGCTGATATAGGATTCGGTGTCTTCATTGTTGCATATCTCTTCAAAAGCCTGCTCAGTATCGACTTCTATAAAAGAGGGAAGCTCACAGAAGCGCTCATTCCCACTGTCCATATCCACTTCAGTCATCTCGTCGACTATCATATCGGAATCAATATCCACAAGCCTTTCGAGCAAGGCAAAAAGGTTATCGGTGTTTACCCAATCATCGCCATCTAAGATGCGGAAATAGAGCCCAGAAGCCTCACGGATGCCGGTATTAATACCCGATCCGTGTCCACCATTCTCCTTGGTGATAAGGCGAAATATTTCTGGGTGCGCATCAACGTAGGATTGCGCAATTTGTTCGGTTTCGTCCGTTGATCCATCATTTACGATGAGGACTTCAAGCTTGCCTTCAAAACGCTTGTCTGCCAGGCTTTCAAGCCCTCGGTTTAGATATGCTTCCACGTTGTAGCAGGGCATTACTATGGTGAGCAGCGGATAGTGAGCTGCTGTCTTTAGGCTTTGGTGGGTAGACGAGTTCATGCGCTTTCCTTGCTGTGGCCAGTAAGTATATTGTAAAGCTTGAATTCAAGCTTAAGTAGTTCGGGCATATAGCGAAGCTGCCATGCAGCAAACTTTTTACCTGCAGACAGCTGTGATTTCATGAGTCGTGGATAGTCTTTCTTATATCTTTCTTGCAAAGAATGAAGAGCATCCTCACCCAGATTAGAGTCAGTAATTCCGAAGCGTGCCCATTTCACCAGCAGGGAGTAAGCTCCTTTTGCGGCACGATCTTTAGCAAGCGAGATAATGTGTGCATCTCCAAGACAATTGGCCATGTCTACGATTCGGGCATCGGCAACAAGGATGTCAAGTCCACGCTCATCAAGTCCGTTGTAAGAGATTGAGCCATAGTTTAGGTAATAAAAATATTCAATACGGTTAGAGATGACTACTTGCTCAGCTTTCGAAATAAGCTTGAAGTTGGCTACCCGATCTTCGCAAGTTATTCCTACGGGAAACACTTCTGCATCTTCTTCCATGAGAGAGCGAGAATAGAGGCGGCAGCAAGGGGAATACATCTCATCGATAAGCATTTCACTGAGGGCTTTTGTGGAGCTAAGAAGTCGTCTTACTTCGTTGGGTGCTTGCACTATAGTTTTGGAAGGATGGGCCGCTGTTGTATATTCGATTTGGGCAATATCACTCTTGGTTTCGGTAATTGCCGCATACAATGTTTGCAGCATGCTTGGAGCAATCCAGTCGTCCGAATCGATGAAAGAGATGTAGCTGCCTTTGGCAACTGCTATGCCTGCATTGCGCGCTCTCGAGACACCCTGATTATCCTGACTAACGAGCCTTGCACGCTTAAAGCGTGGCAGGTAGCTTTCAAATACTTGTAGTGAACCATCGCTCGACCCATCGTTTACGAATATAACTTCATAGTCTTCAAAGCTTTGCGCCAGTATGGAATCAAGACAACGACCAAGATAATCCTGCGTATTATAGGCAGGTACAATCACGCTGATGGCGGGAATATAATCAAGAAGTATTTCATCGTTTTGTCTAGTAGAAATCATGCTTAAGTTGCTTTCAAATGCCCCTTGTGCTGCGATTGGATGTCGGATTCAAAAACGTGCATGACCTTATTATGGACGTATCAAAACAAGAGACAAGTCTCACATTGAAACCATATAGTTTGCCGCAAGCCCCTTTTCGAGGTTGATTGTTATTCCGCAAAGCGTTTACCAGCTTTTATGAGAAGCTTAAAGATTGAGTCGGGAACTAATGATTGGAGTATTTCAAATCGCACAAGCATTGGAGCAAGCTCTCTGTACTGACGTAGGGCTTTACGATCGCGATTTACTCTCGCTTGTGAAAAATCATTAATTATTTTGGAATTCTCCGACGCTGGAAAGCGTTTTAGAAACTCTTGAGAAACTCTGAAGCGGGGTTCAATTCTTTCTGAGTACCAGTCATTCTTTGATGAAATGCCAGAAAAGAGACCCGTTATGTTGTCTCCGTGTCGGCGATATTGCACAAGCGCCTTATCGATAAAAGCACAGGTGCCAATCTCGCTGGCATACAATGTGACCCATAAATCGTGCCCAGTATCTACAGGGAAAGGTGTTGCTGCTTTAGCGACCTCGGCTTTTACTATTGTCGCCATTCCAATCGAGTAACAGGTAAAAGCGGCGCGTTGCGTGATTGCGTCACCCGTTTTCCAATTTGTTTCTGGCGCATTAGGATGAGACTCCTTCCAGCTGGCAAGGATAATCTTGTCGTCTTGATCAATAATGGATCTATCGCAGCTTGAAAGAACACTTCCGTCAATGAGTGGTAGTATTCCATCACCAATTCTATTAGGAAGCCAGAGGTCGTCTTGATCAGAGAAGGCAATATATTCTCCCTGAGCAAGCAAAACGAGCTCTTCAAATGACTTAACATAGCCAAGGTTTTCGTTGCCATGATAATAACGGAAGGGAAAATTGGTGAGGTGCTCTCTTATGAATTCTTCTCGGTTTATATCCTCGGGATAATCATTGCGTATGACAACTTCAATATTCGCGTAGTCTTGCGCATTGATGGAATCAAGTTGTTTTGCCAAAAAAAGTTCGTTTGGTTTGTATAATGACATAATTACGGAAACAAGCTTTGTCATACAACACCTCCTTATCTTGATTATAGATTAAGCGTATTCATGCAGTGATGAGCAATTAGTATTGGAAAGAATTTGACGGAAAAAACGCTTTCAGCCAAACAAAACATTGTATGGAATTCGCTTGGATCAACCATCTACTTAGGCTGCCAATGGTTAATAACCATCTTGGTTGTACGCTTGTCCTTTGGTTATGATGCTGCAGGTGTGCTCGCTTTAGCTATGGCTATTGGAAACCTTTTTATTCCGTTTGCAATTTACAAGATGCGAACATATCAAGTATCTGATGTGGATGGAGAATACTCTTCAAGTGAGTATATGGGGTTCAGGATAATAACGGTCGTGCTCGCGTTGTTTGGCTGTATGATATACGCCTTTTTTACGACTAACCCAGAAGCGCTTCTCAGTATTTTTCTGTTTCTCATTTTTAAGTCAGTTGAATTGATAATAGATGTCTTGCATGGTCTTGATCAGCAACGTTCGCGAATGGACTACGTTGGGAAATCGTTAACCATTCGAGGCATTCTCTCTGTACTAGCTTTTGGTGCTGTACTTGGAATAACGAATTCACTAGAACTCTCAATATTAGCCATGATCATTGCAACAGCACCCGTTGGCTTTTTCTATGACAGAGCAGTTTCACGACGACTGGACACGTTCAAGCCAAAGATATCAAAACAAAAGACATTAATCCTTCTTAAGAAGTGTTTACCTGCTGTAGCGGCATCGGTCTTCTGCAGTGCAGTGATAACCATTCCTCGACAGTATTTAGGCTTCGAATTTGGTGATGCTGCTTTAGGAATTTATGCATCTGTTGCCGCTCCTGTTGCAATTGTCCAAATGGGTGCAACATATATTTATAGTCCTTTGTTGGGAATATTTTCTCGGTACTACAACGATTCAAATGTGAAAGAGTTCATGCGCCTTTTTTCTAAGGTAACGTTGGGGATTCTTGGTGTGGCAGTAGTGTGCACAATACTCTTTTTCCTCTTTGGAGAATGGGGCCTAGTTTTACTGTACGGAGAGAGTATCGCCCCTTATGCCTACCTTCTTATCCCGCTCATTATCTGTACAATTGCCACCGCATATTTTTGGCTTATCAGCGATTTGTTAATTGTGATGAGAGATTTTCGCGGGAACTTCATTGGTAATCTTGTTTCACTTGTAGCAGCGTTGCCGCTAACTTTTTTCTGTGTAAATACCTGGGATATGAATGGGGTAAGCTTCACAGGAATCATTGCGTTTGTAGTTGGAATAATCGTGCTTTTGGTATATATGAGAAAACGATTACACAGTTGCGAAAGTAATGCAGGTTCTGTTAAAGCAGATTAGCAGCAAGAGTTTGAAATCCTTTGATGCGAATAATATGCTTGTTAGTCCAAGGGTTTATGCATCACTCTGGCAGGAACCTCGCAAATCTTTTTGTTTTACTCATTTTCTTCGATATTCTTTAGGCGTTTTTCAAGAAGCGCCTGTTCCTGTGTAAGATTTTTAATCATGAGCTTTTGCTTGCTGGCAATGGCGCTAAGAGATAAGGCAATTGCCAAAAGGAAAAACAATCCCACGAAGAATATGAAATTTGCCGGCGTCTCAAAGCCTAATAGGTGAGAAAGTTCGTAAAGCGGGGTGGGAAAAATCGCACATAAAAGTAGAATTAAGCCTAGGGCAATCCAAAGAAGAGAATACTTTAAAAGCAGTTTTTCTTTAGCTACGAGTCTTACAACGAAGATGATAAAAAGCAAGCATGCAATGATTACAGCTACTTGAAGGACAATACTCATACTCTCACCTCGGATTTTTCTTGGTAGAGAAGCTTAAGATTGCAATAGAAAGGCTCACTTTTATCATGTAATAAACACTCGAAATACCTCCGATAGAAGAAGTTCCTCCCTGTCGTTCATGCATAAGAACAGAGACCTCATCAACTTTGAGCCCCAATTTCAGGGCAACGACAATCGACTCAGGCTCGGGGTAGTCTATAGGGTAGTTACGACAGAACACCTCAAGAGCATGTTTGCCGGTTGCTCGAAAGCCTGAAGTGGGGTCATGTACTTTTTTGCCAGTAAATAGTTTGATGAAGAAAGAAAGCCAGGTAATGCCAACTCTTCTCAGCCAGCTTGACTGAAACCCTTCCGTTTGTTCAAGAAAGCGAGAGCCAACCACAAGATCGCTCCCGTTTTCTATCGCAGTTATTAATGGTTCGATGTAGGAAACGTCGTGTTGCCCGTCCCCATCAAACTGAATATCAACGTCATAGTTATTCTCGAAGGCATATTTATGTCCGGTCTGAACAGCACCGCCAATACCGAGGTTTTGAGGAAGATTGATGACGTTAAAGTTATTTGCTTCACATAAGCTGCGAGTTTTATCTGTTGATCCATCATTGATAATCACGTAATCATAGCCTGCATCGACTACGGTTTTAACAGTAGACTCAATGCTGTCTTCCTCGTTATACGCGGGTATTATGATTAATACTTTCACGGCAGTATAAAAACTCTCACTAGTATTGTTTGTATCCATCAGGATTATTTGATTGCCAGCGCCAGCTGTCTTCGCACATACGGCGTAAATCGTATTTGGCTTGCCAATCTAGCTCTCTTTTTGCTTTGTCACAAGCAGCATAGCAGACAGTAACATCGCCTGCTCTGCGCTCTTCAAGCTTATACGGAATTTCGCTTCCTAGCGCTCTGCCATATTCGGTGATAACTTCAAGTACGCTCGATCCCGTACCAGTTCCTAGATTGAAAACTGCAACTCCACGGCGGTCGCCTTCGGGTGTTTGCTCACCAGTGATGCTATCAAGATCGTCTTGGACGCCACTACCGATTTTGCCGCCCATCCATTCGAGCGCTTTAATATGTCCTGTTGCCAAATCGACTACATGGATATAATCGCGTACTCCCGTTCCGTCTGGTGTGGGGTAGTCGTTGCCCCACACATGAACATATTCACGTTTACCTGCCGCAACTTGCGCGACAAAAGGAACCAGGTTATTTGGAATGCCTTTCGGATCTTCTCCGATTAAGCCACTTTTGTGAGCGCCAATGGGGTTGAAGTAGCGTAGCAAAGTGATGTTCCACTCATTATCGCTGAGGTAAACATCGGTGAGGATTTGTTCAACCATGTATTTAGACTGACCATATGGATTGGTGGGCTTGCTTGTGGGAGTATGCTCAGAAATTGGCATTTCTTTCGCTTCGCCATATACCGTTGCACTGCTTGAGAATACTATATTTTTGCATTGATGCGAACGAGCCACGTCGCACAGTTGAATGGTTCCTGCGACGTTGTTCCAGTAATACTCTAAAGGTTTTTCAACACTTTCTCCTACTGCCTTAAAGCCAGCAAAGTGAATAATGGCGTCGATGTCGTACGTTTCGAAGACCGATTCTAGTAAGGAACGGTCTAAAATATCACCTTCAATACATGAGAACGTGCCCGAACACTCCTCAGTAATCGTACCTATCCGATCAAGGGCAAGTTTGCTTGAGTTGCTAAAATCATCGACTATGACCACGTTATAGCCCTGCGATAAAAGCTCTACGCAGGTATGGCTCCCGATATATCCGGCACCACCGGTTACGAGTACGTAGGTCTCAGAACTCGGTTTGGCAAGACTTCTATTCGACATAATCGCTCCTTGAAACATCTCTTTTGAGACAGTGTAGTGATAGGGTTCTCTCAGCATTCTAGTACAGACAAGCATTATTTAGGATGAGAGAGCGTTTCCTTCATGGTGTTTCTGCAAAATATGATTGTAGTCTTCGATATGCATGGGGCGAGCATAGAAATAGCCTTGCATAGTATTACAGCCGAGCTCAGTCAAAAAATCAACTTGGTCTTGGGACTCGACACCCTCAGCGATGGTTTCAAGCTCTAATTCAGTGGCCATGTCAAAGATGGCATGACCCCCTGAATCTGATCCAACCCCAGTGTTAGGAAATAGATAGAATTCGACACTGAAGGGAAAGGACCAGACAATGAAAAAGACACGCTACACCACAGAGCAGATCAT